>JAHEZB010000078.1 GCA_023251285.1 Chitinophagaceae bacterium
AAGCAGGTATGAATAATATTGCCGATAAAAAATATTTTACACTTCGCGCTGATGAATATCCTGGACCGGGAATTATTCCTTCAATTGGAAGAAGTTTTTATGTTGGTATATCTGCTAAGTTTTAATAAAAATGGTTTACAATTAATTACAATTAAATGAATAAGGTTTACAATTAATTAAAAAGTAAAAAGATAGTAAGTCAATTGATAAAATAGCCTTTTACACTGGTTGACCTATACCTGCCTTCCTAAGCTCATCAACGGAAATACCTTTATTCTGGCAGCAAGACAATAGTTTACCATTTACGGCAATTGCAGGCAAAGCTTTAATGCCATAGGTTTTAACTTTTTGGAGGCACTCATTGGTTTCACACGGTTGCGACAGGTTGTAAATAATAACCTCGCAAGAACTGCAAGCCATAGATTTAACCATTTCTACTACAGGTTCACAAACAACACAACCCGCAGTAAATAACTCAATCTTTCTTTTGTTTTGATTTTCCATAACCTTTAAAGTTTTAATTATAAAACAAAGGTCGGATGGTAAGGGGGGGTGTCTTCCTAATCTTTTTTAGAATTATTTTTATTGTACTCTTCCAAACGTTTATCTATAGCATTGATCTCTTTAATTTTGGTGGTTAACTGATCAAATTCAAGCATAGGAAATTGTTGTTTCATGTATTCTATTTTTTCCGCATCCTGGCAGTTTCCGGGACAAGCATTCATTACCTGTACTAACTTTAATGCAAGGCTTTTTCTAAAAACTTCATCCATGAGTAAATAGTGTGCTTTTTGTAAGCCCTGATCAGCAGCTTTGAATTGCACCAATATTTTGTCAAGGTCGGTATCGTTATCCATCATCTTTAAAATGCCTTCAATCTGACCTCTAACTGTAGAAAGCCTTTTTTTTAAATCACCTGTTAATTCAGTTGGTAACATATGTTTAATTTATAGAGATTAGCAAAAGTAATGTGCCACAGGGGTGGCAACCTAACAATTTTTTATTTTATTTTTTTATTGAAGATACAACTACAATAACCTTATTTAAGCATTTGCTTAAATAATTATTTCTATTAACTTTGCCACATGGACAATAATACTTGTATCAGGTTATTTGCCGACCAGGAACAAATAAAAAATTGTAAAGCCACTCTGAAAATTGCTCAGAAGTCTTTTAATCAATTATCTAATATTCTGTCTTTAGCTGGTAATGAAGCAAGGTTAAAAATTCTTTATTTATTGGAAGAAGAAAAAGAATTATGCCCCTGTGATCTTTCCGATATTTTGGGAATGAGTGTTCCGGCTGTATCGCAACATCTTAGGAAATTAAAAGACGGTAACATAGTTGAAACCAGGAAAGAAGGCCAAACAATTTATTATTCTCTTACTAAAGAAAACCTGAAAATTTTAAAACCTTTCTTCAAACATATTAAGATACGAACTCAAAAATTGGAAACATTATGATACCTCTAAAATCAACTAACAAATTTACAAGTGCCGGTCTTATTTCAGCATTTGCCGCTTCTCTTTGTTGTATCACTCCTGTTATTGCTTTATTTGCTGGAACCAGCAGTATAGCAGCCACCTTTTCCTGGATAGAGCCCGCAAGGCCTTATTTAATTGGAATATCAGTTGTCGCATTAGCCCTGGCATGGTATCTTAAATTAAAACCACAAACTGATGATGATTGTTGCGCCGTAGATGGAAAACCAAAGTTTATCCAGTCAAAAACATTTCTCCTGGTGATAACCATTTTTGCGGCCGTAATGATTGCGTTTCCATACTATTCAAAAATATTTTTTCCAAAAACTGAAAAGCAAATAATTTTTGTCGAAAAATCAAATATTCAATCAGCCGAATTTAAAATCAGTGGTATGACTTGTGAAGGCTGCACCGAAGAAGTAAAACACGAAGTCAATAAGTTGCAAGGAATTTTAAAGTCGGAAGCATCCTATCAAAATGCGAATGCAATGGTTCAGTTCGACAACTCAAAAACAAATATTGCTGAAATTACAATGGCTATAAATTCAACCGGATATAAAGTAACTCAAACAAAATTAAAATAAATGAAAAGTACAATAACGTTGCAGTCCACAATTACCTGCCCCAAATGTGGTTTTCAAAAAGAAGAAACCATGCCTACAGATGCTTGCCAATATTTTTATAAATGTATAAACTGTGAAACAATTTTGAAACCGAAGCCAGGTGATTGTTGTGTCTATTGTAGTTATGGCACTGTACCATGTCCGCCAATACAAATGAACCAAACTTGTTGCAAATAGGGAGGATTTATTTGCCTTAAATATGATGGAAAAAAGACTTTAGCGGATGCTATTAAGATATCTTTTACAGTGCCATTTTATTCTTTTTTTTATAAAATCATTATTTATCTTCGCAGCCGATGAAATTTTTAGCTTTCATAATGGCGGTTATTGTTTTGGCTATGAGCGTAATGCCCTGTGCTGATGGAACTACTGCTATGTGTAAAATAAAAACAGAATTTAAAAAAGCGTCTCATCAACAGGACAATCCGAATAGTAATGTTTGTTCACCTTTTTGCCAATGCTCATGTTGCGTTGGATTTACTATCAGTCATTTCCCTTCATCATTTACTTCAATTGCTGTTACAGTAAACAAACAAATAAGTAGTTTTGTTCCTTCTGAAGTTATAGATATTCCCCTTCCCGTTTGGCAACCGCCACAATTAGTATAATTTTTTTCATTTTAGTGTTATGCCTTTTAGCCTTATTGCTGAAATGCATTTATGTTTTCACTTACACAAAAGTTATATTAATGTTAGAAAAAATTATACAGTTTAGTATTAAAAATAAACTCGTCATTGGTGTAATGACACTTGTACTCATTATTTGGGGCTTATGGAGCGCTACAAAACTTCCTATAGATGCAGTTCCAGATATTACCAATAATCAGGTGCAGGTTATCACAGTAACGCCTACATTGGCAACTCAGGAAGTTGAACAATTTGTTACTTATCCGATAGAACAAAGTATTGCCAATTTGCCTGACCTTGAGGAGATTCGTTCTATTTCACGCTTCGGGCTTTCAGTCGTAACCGTAGTTTTTAAGGACAATGTAAATATTTATTTTGCCCGTCAACTTATTAATGAAAAATTAAAATCAGCGGAAGAACAAATTCCCAAAGGTGTTGGTACCCCCGAATTAGCGCCAGTCAGCACAGGTTTGGGGCAGATATATGAGTATGTAATTCATCCAAAAAAAGGAAGTGAAAACAAATACAGTTCTTCTGATTTGCGCACCATGCAGGATTGGATTGTTGCACGTCAACTATACGGCACACCGGGTATTGCAGAAGTAAACAGTTTTGGCGGAATGTTGAAACAATATGAAGTGGCAGTTAATCCCGACAGGTTGAAAGCATTGAATGTTAGCATTGCGGAGATATTTACTGCTTTGGAGAAAAATAATCAAAATACCGGTGGTGCTTACATTGATAAAAAGCCAGATGCTTATTTTATCAGGGGCATTGGCTTGGTTACTTCATTAGATGATATTGGAAAGATAGTTGTAAAAAACACGAATGGTATTCCCGTTCTGATTAGGGATGTAGCTAATGTACGTTTTGGACATGCTATAAGGTATGGCGCCATGACAAGGAATGGCGAGAATGAAGTGGTTGGTGGTATTGTAATGATGCTGAAAGGCGCTAATAGCGCGGAAGTTACCAATCGCGTAAAAGCAAAAATGGAGATTATCAAAAAATCCCTTCCTGCAGATGTGGATATAGAACCTTATCTGGACAGAACCAATTTAGTTAAAAGAGCCATTTCCACGGTTGAAAGAAATTTAACCGAAGGAGCATTGATTGTCATTCTTGTATTAGTAGTTTTTTTAGGAAATTTCCGTGCAGGTTTAATCGTTGCTTCCGCCATTCCTTTATCGCTGCTTTTTGCATTGGCGTTAATGAATATATTCGGCGTGTCTGCAAATCTTATGAGTCTTGGCGCAATTGATTTTGGATTAATTGTAGATGGGGCAGTAATTATTGTAGAAAATGTTTTGCACAAACTATCTCATTCACATAAATTTTCAGGAAAGCTAACCCAAAAGCAAATGGATGAAACCGTGAGTGGCAGCGCAAAACAGATGATGAGTTCGGCAGCTTTTGGGCAAATTATTATCCTGATTGTTTACTTGCCAATTCTTTCTTTACAAGGAATAGAAGGAAAAATGTTTCGTCCAATGGCTGAAACCGTAGGCTTTGCCATTTTGGGTGCACTAATTCTTTCATTGACTTACATCCCAATGGCATCCTCTTTATTTCTTTCAAAAAACATAAAGCATAAAGTAACTTTTGCTGATAGAATGATGAATTTCTTTCAGCGTTTATACAACCCCGTTATACACTGGGCAGTCAGATTTAAATATGCGGTAGTTGCAACGGCAACTTTACTCACAGTGATTGCCATAGTAATTTTTTCCCGTATGGGCGGCGAATTCATTCCACAATTAGAAGAAGGCGATTATGCATTTGAATTTTTTATGCCGCAAGGTACTTCTCTCTCGCAGAGCATAGAAACATCCATGCAAGCAAGCAGAATTTTAAAATCCTTCCCCGAAGTAAAAGAAGTAATTGCTAAAACCGGAAGTGCTGAGATTCCGACCGACCCAATGCCACCGGAAGCTTCCGATATAATGATTATTTTAAAAGATAAAAAAGATTGGGTTACTACAAAAGATTATAAAGAATTGGCGGAATTAATGGAGGAAAAATTAAGTCAAATGCCTGGTGTATCATTTGAAGCAAGCCAGCCAATACAAATGCGCTTCAATGAATTAATGACCGGTGTAAAACAGGACGTTGCCATAAAGATTTTTGGGGATAATTTAGATACACTGGCAACTTTAGGGCCGCAGATTTCAAAGGTAATACAAACAGTACCTGGCGTACAAACACCAAAAGTAGAACGAACAACGGGCCTTCCGCAAATAACTATTACTTATGACAGAAACCGTATTGCCAGTTATGGATTGAATATTGAAGATGTAAACGATGTGATTAGTACTGCATTCGCAGGAAAAGCAGCAGGTGTTGTTTTTGAAAATGAAAGAAGGTTTGATTTGGTAGTTCGTCTTGATACTGCTCATCGTACTTCAATCGATGATGTATCTGATTTATACATTCCAACTCATAGTGGCATTCAAATTCCTTTAAGCCAGGTTGCCACAGTAGCGTTTAAAGATGGCCCTGCGCAAATAAGCCGTGAAGATGCAAAACGAAGAGTGGTCATTGGATTTAATGTAAAAGACAGGGATGTGCAATCAGTAGTTAAGGACATACAGGAAAAACTGAAAAGCTTTAATCTTCCTACAGGGTATTATCTTACCTATGGCGGCACATTTGAAAACCTGCAAAAGGCATCCGCAAGGCTAATGATTGCAGTTCCGGCAGCATTGCTTCTGATTTTTGTAATGCTGTATTTTACCTTTAATTCCGCTAAACAAGCCACCATTATTTTCACTGCTATCCCTATGGCGGCAATCGGTGGCGTGTTCGCATTATTGGTTCGTGGAATGCCGTTTAGTATTTCCGCAGGTGTAGGGTTTATCGCCTTGTTTGGTGTGGCAGTACTTAATGGAATCGTTTTGATAAGCACGTTTAACCAATTGGCAAAAGATGGAATAACGGATGTGGTACAAAGAGTGTACGAAGGAACAAAAATTCGTTTACGCCCGGTATTGATGACAGCGACCGTAGCATCGCTTGGTTTCCTTCCAATGGCAATATCTACAGGTGCAGGTGCAGAAGTGCAAAAGCCATTGGCTACCGTAGTTATTGGCGGATTGTTGACTGCAACCATTCTCACATTGGTGGTACTTCCATTACTCTACATCATTTTTACAAAAGCTAAAAAAATAGGAAATAGTTCGTTGCAAAAAGTGGTAACCATACTTGTTATAGTCTTGATTTCTCAATCTCTTTTTGCTCAAAATGTAAATGCACAAAGCCGGATTTCATTCAATGCAGCTTATGACACAGCTCTGGTAAATAATCTTCAAATTCATGCAAGCGATTTACAAGTTCAAAGAAGCAGAACGTTGCAAAACACATGGTTTGATGTACCTAAAACCGGATTATTCGTAGAGAATGAAGAAATGAATCCGCAAAACACAAAAGGCGTTCTTAAAATAGGTTTATCGCAAAGCATTGAATGGCCCGGTGTATATAAAGCAAGAAAAAACTTGTTGCAGCAACAGGTGAAATCAGTTGAAATATCAAAGCGGCTAAGAGCTTTGGAAATTAAAAAAAATGTACAGGAAACGTACTACAATCTATGGTATTTTGAGAGCAAGCAATTGCTTTGGAAAAGATTGGACAGTATTTATTCTTCATTAGCAAAAGCTGCGTTGCTAAAAGTAAGAACCGGTGAAAGTGCAGGCTTAGACAGCATCGCAGCCTTGGCGAAATCAAGAGAAGTGTCTGTTCAGCTTAATTTATTGCAAAGGGATATACAGGTGCAACAGGAAAATTTGAAAAAGCTGTTAAGCACATCGGTTAATTATTTACCGGAAATAAATACCCTTCAAAAAGTACCCGTATTCTTTTTAGATAGCTCTCTGAATAATCATCCACAATTGCAATTTCAACAACAGAATATAAATATTTCACAAGCGGAAATAAATGTGCAGAAGCAAAGCCGCAATCCAAACTTTGAAGGAAGGTTTTTTTCACAACGATTGTATGGATTGAAAAATCCTTATTCCGGATTTTCAGTTACAGTTGGCATTCCACTTTTTGGCGGCGGCGTTTATAGGAATAAAATAAGAGCGGCCGAATTGGAAAGTAATTATCAGCAAACCGTTTTGGATTATGAAAAGCTGGCTTTAAGCACTAACTATAACCAGGCTTATGAGCAATTACTCAAAGACAAGGAATTGGTGAACTATTATGAAAGCACTGGATTGGAACAGGCAGATGCCATTCTAAAATCAGCCAACATTGCATATAGAGCAGGTGAAATTAGCTTTGCCGAACTTTCCCAATTTCTTACACAGGCAATAGAAATTCAAAAAAATTATTTGGATGTACTCAGCCAATACAATCAATCCGCTATTCAACTTAATTATTATTTAAACAGATAAAAGAAAATGAGAAAATATATTTTAATACTAAGCATAATAACCCTTATTACTTCATGCGGAAGTAATAAAACAGAACCGGTAAAAGAAGAAGCACACACTGAAGAAGCACGATCAAATTTTGTTTCATTAACGGAATTACAAATGAAAACATCGGATATAGAAGTAGGTACAATTGAACAGAAAAACCTGAAAAATTCCGTCAAAGCAAACGGTATGCTTTCAGTTCCTAACCAGAACAAAGCATTCATCACTTCTGTAAATAGTGGGGTGATAAAAACCTTACTTATTCAACCCGGTGATTTTGTTCGGAAAGGTCAAGCTGTGGCAACTATAATTAACCCTGATGTAGCGGGCATTCAACAACAATTGCAAACAGTAAACGCGCAAATAAGCCTGAATGAAATAGAATATAATCGCCAGAAAGAACTGGTGGCGGGTAATGCGGCACCATTGAAAAATGTTCAAAGAGTTCAAACAGAATTAACCACGTTGAAGGCTACACGAAATTCATTGCAAAAGCAATTAACAATTATGGGCATTTCAACATCAAGCGTAAATAAAGGAAATATCATTACTACACTTACCATCACAGCGCCTATAAGCGGCACTGT
>JAHEZB010000079.1 GCA_023251285.1 Chitinophagaceae bacterium
TTATGGATTAATTTTTAAAAAGGTTGCAAAGATACCATGGAATGGATTAGCTGCAAAAAGATTGTTAAGAAAACAACCAGTTTGCAATACTATGACAACATTTATTCGGTTTATGCTGCATCCAGCTTCCATAATGTAAAGACAATGCCGATGCTTATCTTTCACGAATAAGTCGATGGGTATGTATAATTAGGATTAAAATCGGCAATTGAAGAAGCCTGATGCTTTCGATTCTTAAAAAAATCGTTTCCGACATGATAAAGTAAAAGAAACAAGGTGGGCACCCCTTGATCCTGCCTCATTCGTCAACGTTGCTGTCAATACAACACTTTTACCCACGTCTTATTTCTGTATTCATGCGGCTTTCAATGGGGTAAGTGCTCTGATCGGAGCACTTACCCCGGCCGGGAGTGGGAGAAAGGACGCAGAAGAGATGAAATGCTGTCTATTAGATGATCCATTTATCCGCCTGATTGGAAGTTTTGGGGCTTATTTTGCTGTATCAGCAATACTGTTATAAAACTTAATTGATTTTAAAAAATCATTTTCTCTTTTTGGTTTCAAATTATTTTCCTTGATGTATCGGTCCATCTGATCTTTTTTATCCGTTGTTAAATCATCAAGAGCAGAAGAACTATATTTAAACGGAACAGCTTTATTGCCAATAAGAGCAAAATCCTGCGTATGCAATACATACTTCCTCGTACTATTTACTATGCCGTTCGAATAATTTTCTCCCTCAGGTTTTTTAGCAAACTCCCTGAGAATCGTTATTTTTCCTTTTGCAAGTACCTGAACAAAACCTGGTTGTTCCGGCAATAAATCAGTTCTAAATATCATATCCGACGAAGAATCGTGCGGGTGGTTTTCACCATAGAGTTTTATTTCATTTACATTATCCATAAACTCGTAGATGGTATCATGTTTTGAATAAATAAATTTTCCGTCAGATGCATTGAAATTTATTTTGTCCAAATGATAATTTTCACCATTTTTTAAAGTTACTTCTCCGCTTTTCCAGTCGTCGTATAATATGGGAGTGCCTTCAACGTCATTATCCGACTTCATCTTAATGTGCTGCCCCTGAAAAGGTTCAGCCAAAATATTAGGAGAAATACGCGTTTGTGAGAAACCGGTAGAAAAAAAAGTACCGAATACTAATGTTAAAATCGTTTTATTCATACACAATTTTTAAAGTGCGAATTGTAATAATACAGTTATCCTTTGGATAGACGTAGAGGGTCGCTTATAGGTACACCTTGAGTAGAAATTAAAATCAGGATTATTTGTCTTTTTACTGGGTATTTTAACTGCATGTAATCGTTCAATAGCTTTGATTTGTAATTACGAAATTACCCGAAATAAAACACATGGTGTAAGAAAATAAAAAACCGTCTCATAAAATAAGACGGTTTTACTAAGAGCATAATGAATTACTTATAATATCTGTCTATTACGTACCTGGTTAGCGTTTTATATTGAAATATATACTCACCAGTAGTGGGGTCGGCTTTTATTATATTTGGGCCATCAGTTACGATAACTCCGGCAGCCTTCATTGTGGCAATGTCATCATCATTCAGTTTCACTGAAAAATCACTCAATACTCCGGCATTGTTTGTAAAAGATATCACATACCTTGGTCCGATATAGTATCCACTCGGAACTTCTACCTGGTTGCCATTATCTGCTACAAAAGTGGCAGTACGCCCGGTGAATGAAGTACCATCAGGAGATCCGGCATTGGAAGGTTGACTCCAACGAGTAAAATCCCACTTATAATCTCCGGCTATTACATTTCCTATTATATTAAAATAAATAGTATTTAGATTTGAAGTCAAAAGTTTGCCGGAAGCATCCTTAATTGAAACGGTAAGTAAATAGCTTTTTGCCGGATCCACCTTGTCCTTATAAACATCCACTGTTGTTGTTGCGTATTGTTGACCTGCAGGAATAGTCAATGATGTGTTTGCAATCTTATAGGCATTACTAGGCAGAGGCAGAAAATTGGTGCCATTTGCTGTGTTGTAAGCTGTTACTAATGATGAATCGACAGCAAGAGTTACGTTAACAGGATTCGTTGGCAAATTAACGGAAGCAAGATCTGCTATAATTTTATAGGATGCGGTATCTCCGGAAAATCTGATATTATTCGAACTAAAATTTGTAATGCCACCACCTACAAGAGTTACATGATCCTTAAGCCCGGAGAAATCAGTCGCTGAAGGATTACGGTCTTTAACGCATGAATTAAGGGTTGCAAGCAGTAGAAACGTTGCTGTAATGAACCCCATCCACCTATTTAATTTTATTTTCATATTAATCATTTTAAATTTAAGACGTTTGTTTACTATTTCATCCACCATATTTTACTTGTCTGATGGTCAATAGCTCCCTCTTTGGCCACATTATCAGGGTTTTTAGAATATTCACTGGTAGGATATTTCCAACGAATAGGAATTTTATCAACATCATAATAAGGCGAAGCTGTTAAAGGAATGCTGCCTAAAGGACCCGGATAAGGCCAGGAACCTGTATGCAAATAATCGAATCTCCTGTAGTCCGCATAGGATTCCAAACAATTAATACTTGTTAACGCAGCCCACTTTTGACCTAAAATGATTGTTTGTTTTGCCAAAAGAGAAGAGGCCGTGCTATAGTCAACCTTTGGATTGCCTGCTCCTGCAGTGTAATAATCAGCAAAAGCAGTCTGGTAATTAGGAACACCGAGGTAACGGAAGGATGCAATAATTCCTTGTTTATAAAGTGCATTATCATCTCCGGGAATATAACCTAATGCAACCGCTTCAGCCTGTATAAAATAACTTTCAGCCGCCAGCATCATCACAGCTGATGCTGTTGCTCCATTGCCTGGGTTTACCGAATACGAGTCAATGCCGTTTGCATCTTTCGATATATCGTAACCTCTTAAAATTCCAGGACCGAAAAATGAATAGTTTCCATTGGAAGGATTACCGCTTACGGCACCCATCAGGTTGCCGATAAATTTACCTTTATTGGGGCCAGAAGCGACCCGGGTAAATTCAACCCCGATTCTCGGGTCTTTATTATTTTGAAAATAATTAACCGCATAAACATTGGGAGCCCAAAAATCCCCAAAACTGGATACTTGCCCACCGGAAAGATTCCAAAAACGCTGCCAGAAAGGATTTCCTTTTCCTGTTGAATTCACATATCCAGGGTTTACGAGTGCATCCTTTGTTAAAAAACCGGCACTTTCATTTTTAGTTAAATCCAGGTTTGGTTGAAAAAAAGCCGGTTTAGTATCCAATTGAGACATTCTTAGTAGCATATTCAAACGAACCGTATTTGCAAATTGTATCCACGAAGTCTTGTTTCCACCAAACATGATATCAGAACTGGAACCAACTGTGGTTGCTGCTGACTTAATCAAAGTAATTCCTTTTTGAATTTCTATAAACAAACTATCATAAATATCCTGGCCTTTAGAATAAGCAGGTCTTAATGAAGCTGCACCTTTCAATGCATCTGCATAAGGAACATCACTCCATAAATCAACAAGGTGTTGGTAATTATATGCTTTCATAATTCTTGCTACACCTTCTAAAAAACTTTGGCCGGTTGCATTCGACTTATCCTGGATGTATTGATAATCCTCAAGGTTATCATAAACAGATTGCCATAATCCATCTCCAAAATCAGTTGTCATCTTGTAAGTGGTACCCGCATCACTGGCATTAATCGCATAGCTTCCGCTCACTGCCCAGTAACCCATCCATTCACTTACCGCTGTAGGGCCGGGGTAATAATTTGCCACAGTAACAGCAAGCGCAGCAGGTAATACAAGGCTGGGGTCTGCAGACGTTGATTGATTAGGGTTCGTATTTATATCAAGATACCCCTTCTTGCAGCCTGCTATCAAAAAAACTACCGTAAGTATTAAAATTATTTTTTTCATGTGTCTTGTTTTTCTTTAAATAATATTTAGAATGTTATACTAACATTGGCTCCAAAAATGCGGGTCGGTGGATTCTGATTAATATCAGTAGTTCCAATAGCATTTCCTGTGGTATTTGCAAATTCAGGATCGGTCCAAACATTCTCTTTAGCCTTAATAGTAATCAGATTGCGGCCTACCAGCGCAACAGAAAGTTGTTTTATAAAGGAATTGTTACCAAAAACTCCCTTTGGAAATGTGTATGAAAGAGATACTTCACGAAGCTTCCAAAAATCTGCACTATTTATGTATGTACTGCCGGTATTATTCCAAAGGCTTGCCCAAAAATCATTATTCCCGTTCCTCACCGCTACATCTGAATTTGCAACATATTTTCCGGAGGCATCCTTGTAAGATGAATTAGGAATAACAAATGATTGCCGTCCTGCTTGTGTAGAGTACCAGGATACTCCGGTAAAATCTAAAGCATTTCCAATACTATTGTAAATAATAGCACCAAATCTCCCTTCAGCTAAAGCATACAGAGTAAATCCTTTATAACTTATACTTGTGTGGAAACCAAGGCTATAAGGGGGATTGGGAGTTCCATAAGTTGACAAAGAATCATTAACTGTTGGAAAGCCAGAGTTTTTATCCACAATAATTCTTCCCTGGGGATCCCTTTTCCAGTCTGTTACTTTGATTTGTGGAAATGCCTTTCCTTTAATAACATATTGTTGGCCACTTAAAAGAAAATTATCAATACCCGGATAAAGTGACAGTACCTTATTATCATTATAGGCAAAATTTCCACCAATAAGCCATCTAAAGCTATTTCTGCTATTCTGAATCAGGGTTACGTCAAGATCAGCTTCGATACCTTTATTTTGCATTTCACCGCTATTCAACAGAGCTGAGGTAAATCCGGTAGCGGAACTTACCTGAACGGGCAATGTTTGATTAGTTGTATTTGATTGATAAACAGAAGTATTTAATATTATTCTGCTATCCCAAAAACGCAGTTCCAATCCAATATTTTTCTCTAAAGTAAATTCGGGTTTTAATAATGGATTATTAAGCGCATTGGAGACAGTAAAACCCGATGTACTTCCATAAGGGAAATTAGGGGCGCTATTAAAGACATTATCGAGGCTATATGGTCCTACGCTTACATTACCGGTCTTACCAATTGCTGCACTTAATTTTCCATAACTTAAGATCCGGTTATCTTTTAATCCCGGTATAGCATCAGTGAAAACAAATGCGACATCACCGGCAAAGTAACTATAGCTTCTTAACTTAGGTGACAACCTTGAGTCCCAATCATTCCGGAATGACCCATGGGCAAACAGATAATCATGGTAGCCTAAAAGAAGATCAGCAAATGCACCATTTTTTCTAACCTCAGAAAAATTCTCATAATAGCCAGGTGTTCCCACTACGTTAGAAATATTAAAAAAATCAGGTATTCCTAATTGCACTGCTGAAAGATTTATATCTCGTTGGGTATTATCAAAAGTAGTTGCACCCAAGGTCAATTTTGTAGAAATATCATTAAAATTTTTGTGAAGATTAGCGAGTACAGTTCCTGTTAACAGTTGATTATATTCAAAAGCATCATAATCTGCAGATGGCATATCTGTAGTACTGCGGCCAGATCCATATACATCCGCTTTAGCCCAATCGGCGAACTTAAATGCTTTACTGGTAAATTTTTGAGTAAGGTCAAAACGGGTAATTGCGGCGGTAGCGGTCAGATCCAACCAATCTGACGCCTTGAAGCTTAAATTCAGGTTGCCTAACAATGTGTTTCTTTTGCTATCAAATCTGGATTGGTCTATCTGCCACCATGGATTGCCATAATAGGCATTGAAATAACCATTGGGATTAGCAAATGGATCCGTTTGCCAGTTTCGATAGTCCCTCAGGTTTATGCTGGCAGGTGTATTAAGAATAGTCCAGTAAACAGCCCTGTTTTGGAAATAAGAACCACCAAAAGTAGAAGGACTTCCATTTACGCCAAAAGCTCCGGGTGTCGTATTTGAATGCTGAATGGTATAATCGGCAGAGTAATTCACAGATAATCTTCCAAATTCTCTTGAACCATTAAACCTGATCCCGTCCCTGTGATTTTTATCTTTTGGAATAGTTCCTGCAATATTAACATCCTGTACGCTTAGAAAAAAACTACTTTTATCATCTCCCCCGGAAATAGATACTTCATTTTGTTCAGTGATTCCCTTATCGAAGAATCCCAATTTAGCGCCGGGTACCGCAGAATATGTACCATGTTTTAAAGAATCCACGTAACTTCCATCTGCCTTATAAAACCTTACGGGAGCACCTATTGTTATAGGAGCACCATTATATCTTGGCCCATAGTTCTGATTTTCATAAGGCACATAAGGTATAACCGGATTCTCTGGAAAATATTCAATCCCTGGATATTGAGAAGGATCATATTCCCCACCAAATTGTCCAAAGGAGTTTTGCAGTTTTGGCAAATAAGCAACTTCCTGAACTTCTGTAGTATTATTAAAGGTAACTGCCATTTTACCCCTGCCTTTTTTTGTAGTGACAATAAGAACACCATTTGAACCATCAGAACCATAGATCG
This sequence comes from Chitinophagaceae bacterium, assembly GCA_023251285.1. Lineage (GTDB taxonomy): Bacteria > Bacteroidota > Bacteroidia > Chitinophagales > Chitinophagaceae > Ginsengibacter. The sequence goes on from JAHEZB010000079.1 coordinate 6,537, forward strand.
CAGATGCACTACCTCCTTTTAAAATGGAAATATTATCAATATCATTTGGATTCATTTGAGCAAGAATAGTTCCGCCCTGATCTCTCGGCATTACTACATTGTCAATTACAATAAGTGCCTGATTATTCCCAAGAATAGACCGGTTACCTCTTAAAGTAATTCTTGTATCCTGGTTAACACTGCTGTTTACATTGGCAATTTGCAAACCGGAAACTTTTCCTGACAAGCCTGTAGCAACATTGGTTACCTTTCCCTCTGTAAGGTCTTTGTTATCAATTCGCGCTACCGGCGTACCGATCGATCTTGCCTGCCGCCTGATACCGTAACCTGTAACAGTTACAGTCGCTAATTCAGTATTGTTTCTTTTTAAAACCGCATTAGCTACGCCTCCCGCCGGTGTAACATCGCTTACAGCAAAGCCGGCAGCACTAAAAGCTAGTGAGCCGGTACTTTTCATTTTAATCGAAAAATTACCGTTCGCATCCGCTGTAGTGGCATTTCTTGTACCGGTTTCAGTAACAGTAGCAAAAGGTACCGGAGCTCCTGACTCATCCTTCACTGTACCCGTAACTGTTCTGCTTTGTGCTAATGTGCAAAATCCAGTAAGCATAAGCACTGTAAAAAGTACTAATATTCTTTTCATGTGTTATTTAGTTTAAATTTTATGATGTATCTGTGTTTTACAATTCTTGTTGATTATGCCAGTTTTGAGCCATTGAATTTTTTGGTTTGGTAAAATAAATTTATTGGTTAGCGATGTTTTAACATTTCTTTGCAAAGAGGCAACTTTTTTCTATAAATCGCTGCAAACTCATTTTTAATTTACAGAAATATGACATCAAATTATAGTGGCATATTTCTGCGGTAGCCGGAGCGCAAATGGCTGTCATAGATTGTATTAAAAGTCGAATTTCTACAAAAGCTTCCACATTGAAATGAGTAATATCCAATGAACAAACAATTGTAAATCAAACTACAAGATATATATGAAACTATTTATATTTAAATTTAGAATTTCAAAGAAACTTTACAGGTTTATCTTTTCTATTAATGTTTTATTAGAAAAAATGAGAAAAATATGCACGGAATTTCATCAAAAGTGAAATAAGAATTTACTTTCACATGACACTATCTTTCCGGTA
>JAHEZB010000080.1 GCA_023251285.1 Chitinophagaceae bacterium
TTCCGTCCAATATCAAACACTTGGCCCATGCGTAAGATTAGTTTAAAAGATCGATTTATAATTCAAAATTAACAGTCTATCAATTCATTCAGGTAAGGAAAACCACATTTCTATCATGGAAAATCACTAAATATTCTGGAAAAGCTTGAGTATAATTGAGTATTTTTTTATCAGAAAAACAAAAAAAATATCTCACAAGCAAACTGTAAATTAATCTAAAATTTGTTTGCTGAGAACTATAAGGTTTTAAAAGCCCTTATAGTCTTTGAATATTAATCAGAGAATGGCATAGGTAATTTTAGTAAAAGCCAGTAACCAACTTTTATTAAAGATTTTTATTTGGTAGGTTTTACTTGGTATAATCTATGAAACAGTGATAGGATAAATTATTATTATTTACCTGAAAGGATTGTTGGCAGGGATGCTTACAATTTGCAAAGAAATAAATCTTCGGACTGAAAAAACTGACATCCTCTTGGATGGTGGAAATGTAGTGAAAGCAAAGAATAAAGTCATCATAACAGATAAAGCTTTTCTTGAAAACCCTTCGATACCGCCTACTGAATTGATTGGAAGGCTTGAAAAAATATTTCAAACAGACACGATCATTTTTGTTCCGACGCATCCATTCGATTATACCGGGCATGTAGATGGTATTGTGAGATTGCTGGATGAAAATACAGTATTGATAAATGTATCTTCAGAAAAAGTAACAAAAAAGGAAAAGGATTTTGAATTAAGTCTGAGACTGGCCTTACACAATGCTCGCTTGAAATACATTGAAATACTATCGAATACTTCCACAAATAAAAATTATGAACAAGCAAACGGCGAATACCTGAATTATTTACAAATGAAAGATGTGATCATTCTTCCGGCGTTTGGAATTCCTGAAGATGAAATCGTAATGGAACAATTTAAAAATTTGTTTCCCGATAGCCGGATCGTTTCCGTAAACAGTAACGATATTGCGAATGAGGGGGGAATATTGAATTGTATTAGCTGGAATATTTTAAAATAAAAATATGCAATCAGAAGAATACAGGGAATGCGTCAAAGACGCATTAAAAAACCTCGTTGAGGTGAATGAAACGATCTATGATTCAATAGTTCCAATAGCAATGACCGGCGAATTGAAAGAGTGGAGTAAGTCTGTGCCAATAGGTGAGGTTCATCATTTTGATTTTGAACTTTTCAGGAATTGCGCCGACATCAATGTACAGAAACTAGTAAAACTAATAGAAGAAGTAGATTCAGTTTACCATACGATAAAGAATTTGAATGCGATTGAGATGGAGGAGGGGGAGGGGGAGATGGAATAAATCTGCCGAAAGGCGTCAACCATAACCACATCGGGAAGAATTTAAAGATAAAAAGCCACTTCTATTTTCTTGTCTTGAACCAATTGTTACTTGACTTTGTAAGAATGGCCACGGCAGCACCAACTTGCAGTAGAGTTTGAACAAAAAGAATTAAAGCTGATAGTATATCTACACTCATTAAGCTAATTATATTCGACGGTATCGTAAACATAGCTATTAGCAGCAATACGATATAAAGGATGCGCGCCCAATTTCTCCGGGCGTTGATGTGAAATGCCAGGAATACAAAAAGGCTTAAACTTATAAGATAGTTGGGAGCTTTTACTTTAAAAGTATAGAAATCTGTAAGGATAAGGTTTAAGAAGAACCTAAGTGTAGCAACAGAAATAACCAAAAGCAGTAAACTTATTGCGAGTTTCACATTGTGTGGTTTGGGAATTGGTCCATTTTCAAAATGGATGAGAAAATCTTTCATAGTTTTAGTTAATAGCCTCAGCTTAAGAGCATATTGTTCCAATTTTACCAGATCTTGAAACAGAACTGTGATGCTAAGATATAGCAAGCTGAAATCAAAAATTCTTTTTTTAATTACAATAGACCAACAGCAGTTTTAAATTAACTTGTCAAATAGATTTCATTCCCGTTGGTGTTCCAATCATCGGCTCATCACATTTGGTGTTGACGTTAGGGTTTGAAGCAATTGCCTCATCAACGGCAAAAACTAATGGAATCATCCGTCTTCTCTATACAATCCATTTCTTTCCCATCCCGATAGCGATCCGGAGATATTTTCTGTCTTTGGTGTTTACTTTAAAATGGAAGACCAGCAAGGTGGAAAAAGGATAGAGCTTTAAAGGCCTAATTCAAAAACCAGGGGCTTTCCCAACAGGCGCTCATGCACCGGTTTCGAAAGCAGCGGCAAAGTGGAAAAATATTTAAAAATGTTCGGTGGGGACACCGACCAGGGAGGAAAAATGTTCGGTGAGGATTGCTATGGAAAAAACAAATCTTTTTTAAGCTGTTTTTTTATAGTTTTCCACATAATCTTTTTGGTTATTCACTACTGCAACAGCCCTCAGCACTATTTTATTGCATATCGCATTAAGTATGCTGTTTGGGTGTTTTCCTTCTGCCTCCTTCCTATTATAATAATTTCTAAATTCCGGGTAATATTTTATAGAGGTTAATGCACACATATGCAGCAAGGATTTAAGTTCTTTGTTAGCCATTTTGTGTACTTTATTGCGTCCTTTCAAACTCTTTCCACTTGTCTCCTGAAAGGGTACTACACCTGCGTAACAAGCTAATTGTTTACCGCTGACTTTACCGGCAAAATTATTAGTACAGCATAAAATATAAGTTGCTGTAACAGGGCCTATTCCAGGTACTGAAATAAGGAGTTTGTAATTGTTATTTATTGACTTATCAGTCTTGATGGTTACAGCTATTTGTTTCTCTATTTCCTTAATTGAATTTTGCAAACCGACTATGGCCATTTTATAGGCCTTTTCCATCATCTTTTGAGTGGCCTTATCATTAATGCTTTTTAATTCCTTCAGATATGTTCTATTGGCTCCCAGTTGTGCATTTAATCTTGTCCTGGATGTTATTAAATCTTTAAGATGAAGAAACACAGGATTCAATGCAGCAGTGGCTTTCAGCTCGTCATCATTCTTATAAGCATAGCTGCAAAGCCGCTGGCTATCTATCTTATCATTCTTACCCCTGGCAATCCCAAAACTCTTTTTAATGTGTGCAGCATTTCCTATGTGAACCGGTATGTTATTTTCACTGAAAAATTTCCATAAAAGGCGATGATAAATTCCTGTATTTTCTATTACTAATAAACTATCGTTATCGAACGATACTTTTTGTGTCTTCAGCCAATTTTTTAGTAAGGCTAACCCTTCATTAGTATTGTTGAAACGCTCTGTAATCATTGGCTGTTTTTGAAAATTAATAACCGCCATCAACGAGATGTCAAACCACTCTTTTGAAACATCAATTCCTAAAAAAAATCCCATTTGTTTTTTCATCATTTTGGGTTTAAATTGTGAGAAATACATTAACCATTTTTGCCCCATCGTCCTAGTCCTTAATAGTGGGTAGTTAACCCTAATTGCTATATGGACACTAAGGGAAAAAAACAGCAGCGGATTGTATCCCCACATAGGTAATTAACCTTGACACGAAACATAAAGTGCCGCTGCTGCTGGTTAATGTTTATCCACATAAAATAGTGAATTAAAAAGAAAAAAAGAACCAAAAAAAGAAAAGTAGTAATAATAGTAATATGATTAAATAACCAATAATGCAAACCTAAAGGACACCGACCAGGGCAACAATCTACTGAAAAGTTTTTGATATGCAGTTGCCGTAGGTTTATATGCGATCTGTTCGAGGACACCGACCAGCGCAACAGTTGGGCAACAATCAAAAAATAAATAAGCTGGTATTTGAGCATACTACTTATGAAGCTGACCAAAAGAAAATAACAGATCAGTTAAAATCTTTAAATTCACCTCCCGTTGGTATCTGATAATTTTATTTCTAAAAAAATAAAGAATATGAAATGTTTCTGCGTGCTGATTTGCCTCGCTTTTTGCAATTGCATCAAAGCGCAATCAGCTGATGATTCTGTAAGATCAGCCGTGAATCAATTATTCACTGCTATGAAAAATGCAGATTCCGCTTTGCTTGTTTCAAGCTTTGCCGACAGCGCCATTCTTCAAACCATCATAGACAAAAACGGAAAAGTTGAAGTTAAAACTGAAGCAGTTGCCGATTTCGCAGCACAGGTTGCTAAGATGGAAAAAAACATCCTGGATGAAATAATTCAGTTTGATGTGGTAAGGATTGATGGAGCGTTGGCAATGGTTTGGGCTCCTTATCAATTTTATTATAAAGGCAAATTCAGCCACTGTGGCGCTGATTCTTTTCAGTTGGTGCGCATCAATGGAAAATGGAAAATTCAATACCTGGTTGATACAAGAAGAAGCCACGGCTGCGAATAAAATTAGCTGCCGTCGTTACACAGTACATACTTTTCACAATTACCAACCATTGTTTTACGGGTTCATCCGGAGATATATGATCGGTTTTTGATGAAAAGACACATCACTACCTATTTCGAAAAGCTATAAAAGTCATTTGCTTTCTGCTTTAAATCAATAATTCCGGAAAGATTGAAAAATGCATCTATCGGGTCTTTCATGCAATATATCCGGCAAAATGCAGCATCCATCGAAAACATTAGGTTGCTATTATTATTCTATTCATTTTTGAAACGGAACTGAAGTAAAAGATTTAAGGTTCTGCCAAGCTAACTGCTTAATTTTTTTCATGTTGTCTGTCATGGATTTCAACAACCAAACAATATTTGTAAGAATACCTGCTGATTAAAATATCCATCTCCTTTTCTTGTAAATATTCAAAGCGTGTACACGGTCAACGGTCGCCGGAACATAATATAAAGTGATCATGGTGCGAACTTTCGTTTGAATCACTTGTACCCCTGTGCCTGCAGCAAAAACAACTCTGCATAATGCCCGTTTTTATTCACTAATTCTTCATGGCTGCCCATTTCTATGATCTGTCCTTGGTCTAACACGAGAATCCTGTCTGCCATGCGAACCGTTGAAAAACGATGAGAAATAAGTACGGCCGTTTTGCCTTTGCTGAGCTCTGCAAAACGCTGAAATACCGAATATTCAGCCCGTGCATCCAATGCACTCGTTGGTTCATCAAGTATGAGTATTTGCGCCTCTTTCATATAAGCTCTTGCCAGCGCCACTTTCTGCCATTCGCCACCGCTTAGTTCTATGCCATTATTAAAACGGCGGCCCAATGCCTGGTCATACTTTTGGGGCAATCGATCGGCAAGCAGATTCGCTAAACTTTTCTCGGCTGACATTTTTATCAAAGGGCGGTTATCCTGTTCGTCAATATTACCAACGGCGATGTTTTGAGCGAAACTTAACTGGTAGCGCAGGTAATCCTGGAAGATAATTCCGGTATTTTTTCGCAGATCCATGATGTCATATTCACGCAGATCAATGCCATCCAGCAGGATGCGGCCTTCAACCGGGTCATAGAGGCGAGCCATCAACTTCACCAGCGTTGTTTTGCCGGCGCCATTCTCACCCACCAACGCCAGCTTTTCGCCGGCATGCAACGTGAAACTTAAATGCCGGTTGGCCCACTTATCACTGTTATGATATTTAAAGCCAACGTCTTCAAAAGTGATTCCCTGCCGGATCGGATTTGGAAATGGAACCGGCTTTGGAGCTGCCTTGATCTTTGGCTGGATCTCAAAAAAATCGAAGAAATCACGCAGGTAAATTGCTCCCTGCGATACACTGGTAAAGCGTGATAAAATACCTTCGAGCAGGCTTCTCAGCTGCCTGAACGAACCTGCGAGAAAGGTAAGCGTACCAACAGTAAGAGCGCCTTCCACTGTTTTTATGATCATAACGACATACGCCGCATAATAACCAAGGCTGCCGAGCAATGCAAAAAGGATTCCCCACGAAGCGCGCTTTACAGAAAGCTTTTTGTTATCATCATAAAATTTATTACTCAGCATTTTGAAGCGGTCAATTAAGAAGCCTGAAAGATTAAAGAGTTTCACTTCTTTCGCAGTTTCATCACTTGCGCCGAGGTAACGCATGTAATCCAGTTCGCGCCGCTCTGGTGTCTGGCCACGGGTAAGGGCATAGCTCTTATCATTAAAATACGATTCTCCGAGGAAGGCAGGAACAATGGCTACCAGTAATAATAAAATTAACCAGGCGTTGAATGCCATCAATCCGACCAGGAGAAAAGCCATGGTAATAATATCCTGTACCTGACTTAGAAGCTGCGATAGGAGAATGGTTCGCCCAATGGTTTGTTGCCGGGCACGCTCCAGCTTGTCATAAAACTCCGAGTCTTCAAACTGATCAAGATCGAGGGTAGCCGCATGTTGCATGATCTTTACGGAGGTATAATTGGAAAAGAGATCGCCCAATAAACTGTCTACGAGGGCAGTTGCCCGCGCGAGGGCGTCTGATATGATTGCCAACGCGAATTCTGCCAGCACCAGTTTCCATAAAGCACTCAGATCTGTACTGTGTGTTCTGCTTAATAATATTACCTGGTCGATGATGAGCTTGCCAAGATATAGAACGCTTACCGGAATGGCTGACCGCATCAATCGCAGCAAAATATCCAAAATGGCGTACCAGTGATTGGTCTGCCAAACGAGTTTAAAAAACCGTGGAAGGTTTCCCAGCGCCGCGAACTTTTCTTTAAGAGTAGGTTTGGGAAGTGTATTTACAGGAGGCCGCGGCATGTATTATTATTTTGCCTGCAAAACTAAATGGAATTCTTTTAGTTGTTTGAATATGCCGTTTGCTGCTGAGGCGGCGACAAACAGAATGACATAAGGCCTAATGGGGTTAAAGCCAGCCAGCTTTTGCAAATGTTTTTTTTTGACTCGTTTTCAGCCGTAGCGTTTTCACCATAAATTGAATTCAAATAAGTTTATAAAATTATTCTCCGAAACAATTAACTTTCCATTTCTGAATACACACAGAAAAAAATACCGAATCAAAGAAATTTAAAGTCTTCCACTTTTTAAATAATAAAGTATGGACAATGAATTTATAATTGCACAAAATCCAATCCTTAAAAACTATATCAGCATGATGTGGCAATGCTCAGGATCTCCCGGTTACAAAAATGAAATGGTCCTGCCTTCAGGAATCGTAGAAATTATTTTTAATTTTTCCGGACATGTTTTTTCCGGGCAAATAACAAGAGATTCTTTTTCTGTAAAAAGATCTTTTATCAATGGGTTTAATACTAAACCTATTTTATTAGAACTGCCCTGCTATCATTCATTTTTCGGAGTGCGCTTTCACCCGTTTGTTATCCGCCATTTGTTTGGCTTTAATGCAGGCGAATGTGCCAACCGCACCATAGATCTTACACTGATAGATCCGTTTTTTAATTCACTGTGGCATCAGCTATATGAAGCAAAACATTTTTCGAAAAGAGTATCAATCTTCAGAGAATGGCTGCTGAAAAAAACTGGCGGCATCATTCGGCGCGCAAATGCAATTGATTTGTTTTTAAACAATGAGCCCGAGAAAAAATATTGCGTTCACACACTTTCGAAAACGTTGTATAGCTCGCCACGACAGCTTTCCAGGAAATTTTATCAATTGACCGGCATGAATACTTTGCATATTTTAGCCTATAAAAATTATCTCAAAAGCCTGGCGCTTATGGAGAATCGAAAACTTTCGTTGACAGAAATAGCTTATAGCTGCCACTTTTCTGACCAGTCACATTTTATAAAAGTCTTCAAAG
>JAHEZB010000081.1 GCA_023251285.1 Chitinophagaceae bacterium
GGTGCAGCTAAAGAAAAATGTTACGGCTGCAATTGCAATAATATTATTCAAATATTTTTTTTTCATGTTGCGGCATTTTTTGATTAAAAAGAAGCATTCAGACCTACGGTAAAAGATCTTGAATTAGGATATTCATTCAAATCGACGTTTCTTGTAAAAGTTGTATTGTTGCTTACTTCCGGGTCATAACCGGTATACCTAGTAATTGTAAGCAGATTTTGCACACCCGCAAATATTCTTAATCTTTTCACCTTTATTTTCGAAAGATATGTTTGATTGAAATTGTATCCAACCTGCAAATTTTTAAGTCTTAGATAAGAGCCGTCTTCGAGAAAGAAGGTACTAGGCCTCGAGCTTTGAGAAGTTAAAGGAATACTCGCTTTGGGAATATTTGTATTAGTGTTTGATGGCGTCCATGAATTCAAAACATCCGTTACTACATTTCCACTATAATTGAAATAATTATTTAGTTTTTGCCAGTTTAAAATTTTTCCACCTTGAACTCCCTGGAAAAATAAAGTAAAGTCAAAGTTTTTATACTGTCCAGAAAAATTAAATCCATACGTAAAATCAGGAATAGGCGAACCTATAATTTGTTTATCAGCCGGACCGCCATCTCTTATTGATTTGAAAACCTTTTTTCCCAGCGAATCAACACCAACTATTCTAATAGTTCCCGAATCTGTTAAGCCTGCCGTTTGAAAACCATAAAATGAACCAATAGGGAAGCCGGCTTTGGTTATGGTCATATTATCACCAATAGTAGCGGACATGATAGGACCGACTATTGGAGGCACATTGGTACCTAAGGAAATCACCTTATTTTGATCCGTACTTAGATTCGCAATTATATTTAAATTAAACTCATTAATTCTTTTATTGTATGCGAGCGAAAAATCAAATCCTTTGTTTTGGACGCTCGCAGAGTTTACAGGAACAAGGCTTGCAGACCCACCCGTAGGCTGGGTTATTCCCTGTCCGGAAGAAGGAGGAGCCGGGACTTTAGCGAGAAGCCCTTTATTCAATCTTTCAAAATACTCTATTGTCATTGTCAGGCTATTTTCAAAAAAACCAAGATCAACTCCCAAATTTTTTGAGACTGCTGTTTCCCATGTTAGATTTATGGGAAAAATTTGAGCAACATAAACCTGGTATGGCGAAGTGGAAGTTGAGTAGATCGGCGACGGCATTTGTCGTAACGAAGCGTTGAATTGATAAGGATCAATAAAATTGGCGCCTAATTCTCCGTAACTGGCTCTTAACTTTAACAGTGAAAGAAAGTTACTTCTGAACCATGATTCCTTCTGTACATTCCAACCTGCAGATACTGAGGGAAACCATCCGGAACGATAATCTTTTGCAAACTTTGAAGAAATATCATTTCGCACACTGGCAGAAAACAAATAGCGACCGTTATAATCATAGTTTAACCGTGCAAAATAAGATAGTAATGCCGCATCTTTTTCCTGCGCATTTATCTGTCCGTTTACAGTTCCTCCTGTTCCGGTAATATTCGGCGCTCCCAGGTCGGCAATTGTATTAATTGAGTTTGAGCGATACATTTCCTGGTACCAGCTTGTTCCTAATAACGCATCCAAATAATGTTTTCGAAAAGTCTTTTTGTAACTGAGTAAGTTATCAATGTTATAATTAAACTGATCTCCTCTTATTTCAGAAAGAGAGTTTACATTGTTACCATATTGCGACAGCCCGTTTCCATTTGCATCCCAATAGGTGTAATAAACAGGTGTGTGAGTGAGATTATTAAAATTATTATAACTGCTACCCAAATTTAATTTGTATTCCAGGCCATTTATTATTTTATAACCAACGCCCAGGCTTCCTATCAAATAAGTGTTATTAACTTTCCTTTCCGTGTAGAATGGCGCTGCCAATGGGTTTAAGACCACTCCATCAACTGATGAACCAGATGAATACCGTCCAAGTGAATCGAAAATAGGCAGGGTCGGACGGCTTATTGTAATTGTTGAAGTAGGCACTTTCTCCTGTCTTGAAATCGAAAATGCCTGATTCACAGAAAGCCTGTTCTTTCTGTAAGTTGTATTTACCCTGAAGTTATATTTTTTAAATCCTGAAAAAGCAGTCATTCCTTTTTGATCCAAATAACCGATGCTGGTATTATAAGTGGTATAATTAGTTCCTCCGCTTAAACTAAGGGTAGCACTATACATCGGGGAAGGCTGCAACCATGCTCTTTGCCAATCGGTATTTGTATTTGGATTTGGAGGATTGTCATTCTTTGGATCGTGTGGAATACCGCTGTTATCGGCGACCTGGTTCATAAATGCCCGCCATTGATTTGCATTCAAATAATTTAATCTTTTGCTTGGCGTTTGATCAGCATAAATTGTATTCAAATTAATTACAGGACTACCTTTTTTTCCGCTTTTTGTGGTAATCAATATCACGCCATTTGCAGCTCGCGAACCGTAAATCGCGGCTGCTGCCGCATCTTTTAAGACCTCAATAGATTCAATATCATTTGGATCTAAAGAGCTAAGGGAGGAATTACTGAAAGCTCCGTCAATAATATACAACGGTTCAGTAGAGCCGAAAGAAGCTGCCCCCCGGATTAATATACTGACATCGGCGCCGGCTATTCCTCCCGGTTGGATTACCTGTACGCCTGGTGCAAGTCCTTGCAATGAAGAAGCAACATTAGCATTAATTTGTTTCTGCATCTGTGTAGTAGATACCGATGTTACAGAACCTGTTAAGCTTGATTTTTTTTGTGTTCCATAACCAACAACTACTACCGCTTCATTGGCTTCTGCTTTTATTTTCAACTTAATAGCAAGAGAAATTTTTGCTCCTTCTGTAACAGTATAACCTGTTACCGTCTGTGTTTCATATCCTACATAACTGATGGTAAAACTATAAGTTTGTCTAGCCGGCAAAGTTGCGAAAGTGAACAACCCTTTTTCATTAGTGGTGGTACTGAAACTGAATTTTGTTTTTACATTTTTAGCCACGACAGAGGCTCCGGCGAGAGCGGTGCCCTCTTCACTTTTTACAATACCGGTAACTGCATTGCTGTTTTGCGCCAGGACGCTGCAGTGCAGCAACGAAAAGAAACACAGGCAGAAAATCATTTTTCTTGCATTAGCAAAAATTTTTCGTTTAGGCATAATTGTTATTTAAAATTTTACACAATAGTTTATCGTTTTGTCATTGAATGACAATTTTACTTTTGAAGCACCTTTTTAATATATGGATGATTATTTTTTTATAATAAATCCTGAACTACTTCTTTCCATTGTAAGGCCATTCAGCAAAGAAATAGTTTGTAAGATGTCATCTATTGAATCTGTTATTTTATAGTTGCCGGTAAAAGTTATTTTGCTGCAGTCTTCTTTATTGAAACTGATGGAAACTTTATATTCTTTTTCCAGAGTTTTAAAAACTTCGTTTAAGGATGTATTGTTGAATACGATCGACGTATTGCTGCGGTCATTTAATTTATTCTTATTATTATTATTTTTACCTGTTGCAACGTTTTCTTTCGAATCAAAATTTTGCACATAAGATTTTTCATTTATCGTTTCAAATTTTAATTCCTGCCCGGGAATCAGATATACCGGTTTAAAATTTTTAATTCCCAATCCTGAAACCTTTGCTATCACCACTTTTCCAGTCAATAGTTTCACGTTTATTTTATGAAGCCTTTTATTTTCATCTACCCAAAAGGAAGTTCCGAGTGCAGTAGTTGACAATCCGCCTGCGGTAACGGTAAAAGGTTTTGTTTTATCTTTAGCAACTTTAAAAAATGCTTTACCCGAAAGCGCAATATCCCTTCTGTTACTTTGAAAAGGCTCATCATAGCGCAATTCACTGTTGTCTTCTAACGTAACCATGGAGCCATCCGTCAATGCGACATACATTTCTTTCCCTGTATTATTAAAAACTACTTTTTGTCTTATCAAAGAGTCAATGTTCTTATTTTTTACCAGGACAACTTTAGTCGATTCATGATTATTTTGATGCACCCAATAATAACCCAAAAAAAGAACACCTGCTATACAAGCTGCAAATGACAATCGTTTCAACCAAACCATATTTTGTGTAGGTTTAGTTTGTGCTTTAATTTCCCTCCACATTTCTTCTGTAACCGCGTGCGGTAAATGCCGCTTAATCTCCATTTCATCCCATTCTCCTTTATCAGAATATTTTTTTAATTCTTCAGGATTTTCGTGCAAATAATTCGTAATAAATTCTGATTCCGCAGCATTGCAGTCGTTCCTAAAAAAACGTTCTATTAATTCATCTAAAATTTGCATATTGATTGTCTCGTTAAGTAATACGTTTGAAAAGGAAGAATTCCCTATGCAGGATAAAAATAAATTTCATTTCTATTGCAAGGGCAGAGAAAGCGAAAGAATTTTATTGAAATAAGTTTATAAGGGTTATTAAGAACACCAGTAATAACGCTTTTAATTGTTTCATAGCCTGAGACAAATGATTGTCCACTGTTTTTACAGAAATAGCAAGAAGTGTGGCGATTTCTTTATACGAATATCCCTCCAATTTGCTTAGTTCAAATACTTTTCTTCTTACAGGGGGAAGCTTATGCAATACATATTTTAAATGGTTATCGTTTTCAAATTGTATAGAAACAACGCAATTTTCGGAATCCTCATAAACTTTTTTTGCGAAAGATTTTTGCAATTCGCGCTGGTGCGCGTGTTTGCGCAATTCATCTATCAATACACTCCTGGCAGTAGTAAATAACTGAACTTCAAAAGGGTGGTTGATTGATAAAGATGATCTGTATTTCCATATTCGAATGAAAGTTAGTTGCACCATTTCTTTTGCAGCTTCTTCTGATTTTATTTTTTTGAGGAAGAAATAATAAGTACGCTCATGCCATTGCAGGTAAATATCTTTAAAAGCATCGTGGTTATTTTCTTGTATGGCAATAATTGGATTCACAAAATTAAAATATTCAATGATTAGATCTCAAGCTGAAGCTTTATTTAAAGTATGTTTAAAAAAGATACGGCGAATAAGCATCCAAAAGTTCATTATGTTTCCAATTAATAAACTGAACAACGATTCGAACACTCTTCACCTTCAAATAGCTAATTGTGCCGTCACATCAATCCAGTTTAGTATCACCTTGTCGCATTTTGCAATTCCAAATCCGTGTGCACTAACAGATGTAATCACTGATTGTATTATGTTCGACATAATAAAAGTAAATCGTTAATTTCATTTAACCAAAAACATTCCCCTTTTTTGTGTAAAAAAAATAGAAAAATCAAAATGATATATAAGTGAGCCTCTTTTTTTAAAGAAGGCAAAACAAGAATATCTTTGCTTAGATTCAATTATTTTTTTGCAGCAAACATTGCGATCAAAAACGGTCATCAGGAATACTTTAACCTTAAATTTTTCATGTCCTCACTTATTTTCCTGTCTAATATTTTTGCATAGTGTTGCGTGGTTTTAATATTTCTATGTCCCAGCATTTTGATACGGTTTCAATGGGAACGCCATTGCTTAAGGTTACAGTAGTTGCAAAAGTGTGCCTCGCAATATGATAGGCAAGATTCTTATTGATTCCACAAGAATCGGCAATTTCCTTTAGATATGAATTCATTTTTTGATTACTTAATACAGGCAATACTTTATCTTGAAATTTACATTCAAGATCGTCTTCATAAACCTTTAAAATGCTCAAAGCAATGGGTAGTAGCGGAATTCTTGATGGACTATCAGTTTTTTGACGTTTTGTGAAAATCCATTTCTCCCCGTCTATTCCATGAACAATTTCAGAACGTTTGATTTTTTGAACATCTGCGTAAGCCAAACCAGTATAACAACAAAAAGGAAAATATTTTTTAAAACATGAGAGGCTTGTGTAAGTTTGAGTGAGTCTTTTTATAGTGAAGTAAGTACTCCACGAATGACGCACTGAAAAGAGCAATAAAACGAAGTAAATATTGGTAATGTTGGAGAAGGAAAAATGATGAAACCATTGATTTTACTGGATTTCTTAATTTCACTTACATTAATCTAACTGATTTCAGCGGAGACTAAGGGATTCGAACCCTTGATACAGTTTCCCGTATACACACTTTCCAGGCGTGCTCCTTCAACCACTCGGACAAGTCTCCTTTTTTTTTAAAAGGATTGCAAATCTACGATTTCCTTCTAAAACTAAATTTGTTTTTAGAGAAATGACAGAATGATAGGTTACACTCACTTCTGCACTTTAAAAGCAATGGTCCAGAATTGCTGAGGTTGAAAATTAAATTCCCTGAAACCAGCAATCGGATTATCACCATACGTAAATGCAGGCCCGAAAATCAGTTTAACCGGGCTATACAGCAGAAAAAAATCAAGATTTGTTTTAATTAAAGGATGCCACCTGCTGCTTGAATATTCCTTTCCGACAACGTCGTATCGAAGCTTTGCATCAATGGTAAGCAACCACCGGTTTAAAGGAACATAAACGTTTTTTTTGTTAGGAAAAATACTTCCAAAACTTATTTGCATTCCTGCAACCGCCCTTCCCACAAAACCTTTATAAATGGTGCTGTCGGCTTTAAAATTATGCTGAATTTCTACGCCGAATTCCGGCACCATTAAGTAAGCAAAGTTTGAATCTTTATTGGAATTCCACGACGACCAACGCGTTTTTACAGAAGATTTCGGCCCCTGTTGAAAATAAGAAAACATAGCGGTAGCTGCAATGCCTTGCGACCCTTCAATCTGATCGTAGCGATATTTTGCGGTAGCATTTAATTTTAAAGTCTTATACGTCTGCAGATATTCCGGATTTAATAAATCAAATACATTTTCGAGCGGCTCGGGTTTCTTTAAAATGCTCATGAACTTATACCCAAACTGAAGATTATTTACCGGTGCATCGGCGATGGAATTGCGGTGATATTCTCCTACCAGGCTGCTCTGGCTTTGCGTTGCAGCACCCGATAAATTATACTTCAATCCAAAATCCACCAGATAAGATGCGTGCTTTTCTTTCGGTATCGAAATGGTAAATAACCCGGGATTCTGGCTGCTTTCATCATCTTCAAAAGACTGCCTGATACCGATATTCTTTAGCCATACCGGAGTTTGTGCACGAAGTGGAATGAAATGGAACAGCAATAATATGATCAGCACATATTTCATAAAGGTGAAGTATTGATTTTGCCGGTTACGAGGTCAACCGCATCCTGAACCAACGCACATGCGTTTGTTTCCTTTAAACTTACGGCGCCTTTTTCATTAAAATGTTTTACGATCTGATCAAGGTAGGATGTGAGGAGCACATACTGTGCATCGGTTGTCAACACATCACTCAGTTTTGAACTATCCGGCAGATCCTGGGGCGGCCCAATCTTTCCCCCGGCTTTGAGAACTGCGGCTTTTACCAAATTCTTTATAGAATGATCATCAGATTCGTAGCCCAGCTGACCTGCTAAATATTCAGATAATTCCTGGTCTCCGATCAATATTTTACCATCAACAACTCTTGCAGACTTTACCCGGTTTAATAATGCAGCAAGCGCCACATTTCCAATTTTATGGGTGGAATCTGTATTCAAAAAAGGAGGAAATTGTAACTTTTCTTTCTTCATTGCCGCGAAATTGAAGT
>JAHEZB010000082.1 GCA_023251285.1 Chitinophagaceae bacterium
ACCTGCCAATTATAAATTTTATTCAATGCTTTCGGGAGAAAGGCAGAGATGTAAAGTGGTCTGCATTTTATATTTCTTCTGATTTCCTGTATTTATTCAAAAAAGGTTAAAACACATTCAGGAAATGAAATCAAAAATTATTACTTTTTTTTTATTGGTTGCCTCCGCCACAAGCTTTGCACAGGATTCTGTAAAAACACTTAATGAAGTAATTGTAACCGCTACCAAAAGTCCTATCAAGCAAAGCCAGACAGGAAAAGTAGTGGATGTAATTACTCAGGAACAATTGCAAAAGAGCTTTGGAAAGTCTTTGGGAGAAGTTTTAAACCAACAACCCGGAATGATTATCAACGGCGCTGATAATAACCTGGGAACCAAT
Source organism: Chitinophagaceae bacterium (assembly GCA_023251285.1). Classification (GTDB taxonomy): domain Bacteria; phylum Bacteroidota; class Bacteroidia; order Chitinophagales; family Chitinophagaceae; genus Ginsengibacter. Next base: position 380 of record JAHEZB010000082.1, read on the forward strand.
CAAACGGTTTACATGCGTGGCGCTTCTGCTGGCAACACGTTAATCCTGCTTGACGGCGTTCCTTTATATGATCCATCGGGCATTAGCAGCGAATTTGACTTGAACAATTTCGCGCTGGACAATATTGAAAGAATCGAAATTTTAAAAGGCTCACAATCTACTTTATATGGATCTGATGCGGTAGCTGGAGTAATCAATATCATCACGAAAAAACCGGGGAAAAAACCGTTCAATGTAAACGTCGATCTTTCTGCAGGAAGTTATGAAACATACAAGGGGGCTATTTCATTAAGCGGCAATAACAGTCATGGACAAACCTTTTTTATTTCTTACAATAAAATCAAAAGTGCAGGATTTTCATCAGCGTATGATTCTACCGGAAAAAATCATTTTGATAATGATGGTTTTAACCAGGATGTCTTTCAACTGAATTATGGTTTTAAACCCTTTAAAAAAACTTCTGTTAGCTTCTTCGGAAAATACAATAACAACCATGCCGACCTTGATGCAGGCGCTTTCCAGGATGACAAAGACTACACCAATCACAATGATAACCTGATTGCAGGAGCAGTAATTGATTATAAGGTGAAAAAAGGCTTTATCCGGCTTCAATATTCTTACAATCGCTTCAACAGGAATTTTTTAGACGACTCAACCGATGTGGGCGGTCTTTCAAAATATCAACGCGGAAAATATAACGGCACTTCCAATTATGCAGAATTATTCACGCATCTTAATTTAAACGATCAGATAGAACTTTTAACTGGCGGAGACTACAGACAAAGCTCCAGCAGTCAGCTTTATATTTTTTACCCGGATTATGGTTTTCCTGCATTGCCTATTTCGTCTGACAGCGCCAAAACAGCGCAGTTCAGTTATTATGCATCATTGATGTACAAACAAAAGAAAGGTTTTAATCTTGATTTGGGCAGCAGGTGGAATCATCATAATATTTATGGCAGCAATTTTACTTCATCTGTAAATCCGTTTTTTCTTTTTGGAGAACATTATAAAGCTTACGCAAATCTTTCTTCCGGCTATCGCGTTCCATCGATTTACCAATTGTATTCAGAATATGGCAACAGGAATCTGAAACCGGAGGTAACAACCAGTTTAGAAATTGGCGGCCAGTACTTTTCGGACAAAATAAGCGCTAGAATAACGGGCTTTAGCAGAGATGGCAGAGACGTTTTTTATTTTTATACCGATCCGGTTTCTTATGTCAGTAAATATATTAACGCCGACAAACAAAATGACTATGGAATTGAAACGGAAGCCAGCATTTATTTTTCAACACAATTTTCCGCTTCTTTAAATTATACTTATGTAGATGGAAAAATAGCAACAACCAATTCAAATGGAAAAGATACTTCTTATTTCAATTTATATAAAAGGCCAAAAAATGTTTTGAATATTTTTTTGAATTATCAGCCCATTAAAGAGCTGTTTTTTTCTGCAACATTCAAAGTTGTGAGCAAAGCGTTTGAACCACAATACAACGGCCCTTCTTATGAACTAAAAGGTTATTATACTTTAGGCCTTTATGGTCAATATAATTTTAATAAAGCCATTAATATTTTTGGTGATTTTCAAAACATAACGGATCAAAAATATTTTGTAACACGTGGATTTACAACCAAAGGGTTTAATTTTAATGCAGGAGTAAAAATGCGATTGGAACTTTTAGATTTGTGATAAAATTGTTTTCAATAGTTTTGAAAAAAAATGGATGCCAAGCTTTTCCAACATTTCAAAGACTGAATTAATAACCATTACATTCACGTTATTTGCTGTTATAGATATTCTAGGCTCTATTCCGGTGCTGATTTCGCTGAAAGATAAGATGGGCGGACAAATACGGTCACTACTGGCAACAATTGCATCGGGCACGTTGATGATTTTGTTTTTATTTGTAGGGGAACAATTTTTAAACCTTCTTGGCCTTGATGTTCATTCGTTTGCAGTAGCGGGAAGTATCGTGATTTTTATTATTGGCCTGGAAATGATCCTTGGCGTTGACTTTTTTAAGCAGGAAAACAACCCAAAAAGCGGAAGTATGGTTCCTATTGCATTCCCTTTGATTGCCGGTTCTGGAACACTTACCACAATTATGTCTTTAAAAGCCGGCTATCATGATATCAATATTTTGCTGGGTATTTTGATCAATTGCGTTATAATTTTTATTGTTTTAAAATCTTTGAATTGGGTAGAAAAGGTTTTAGGGCCAAGCGGATTGTCGGTCATCAGAAAATTTTTTGGAGTAATATTAATTGCTATTGCTGTTAAAATATTTGGAGGTAATATTGCAGCTTTTGGAGCGTGAAGTTTAAAATCTTGGTCTCGTAGTACAATGGATAGTATAAGAGTTTCCGAAGCTCCAGATCCAGGTTCGATTCCTGGCGGGACCACAAAAATTATCAAACGATGTTTTTTGCTTATGTTTTAAAAAGTATTCACCATAATTATTTTTACAAAGGTCACTCTAAGGATTTAACAGCTCGGTTGCAGCAGCATAATTCTGGTATGACCAAATCCATCCGCCCTTATATTCCTTTTGAAATTGTTTATTTTGAAGAGTTTGATACAGAAAGGGAAGCAATTGAAAGAGAAAAATATTTTAAAACAGCTGCCGGACGGCGCTTTCTGAAAACCAAGATGTTTCAAACATAGATGGTCTCAGAATACAATGCCCGCCCGGCTGAACGCCGTTCGGACCGGGATAGTATAAGAGTTTCCGAAGGTCCAGATCCAGGTTCCCTGCCCGAATGATTTTTGTCAGGCGGGGATTCCTGGCGGGACCACATTGAAGTGAAATTAAAACGAATTAAAGATGCTTGAGCTTCGCTTCTCCATTTTGAAAGAACCTGTATGTCACAATAAAGAAAGAAATACCGCCATTTCCTGTTTTCAAAACTCACAACTTTCGTAAATTTGCAACCATTAAGTGAATATGCTGATGTTCACTTTTTTATTTCATAAAAATTTAATTACTCAAAATATGTTTGAATCGTTAAGCGACCGGCTCGATACCGCATTTAAAAACCTAAAAGGCCAGGGAAGAATTACCGAATTAAATATCGCTTCCACAGTAAAAGATATTCGTCGTGCACTCGTTGACGCCGATGTGAACTATAAAATTGCCAAAGAATTCACGGACACGATCAAGGAAAAAGCCACCGGTGAAAAAGTAATCAACGCCGTTAGTCCCGGTCAATTGATGGTTAAGATCGTTAAAGACGAACTGACAGATCTGATGGGCGGCGTGGAAACTGATCTGGATTTGAGCGGAAATCCGGCCATTATCTTAATAGCCGGTTTGCAGGGTAGTGGTAAAACGACCTTTAGCGGAAAACTCGCTAATTATCTAAAAACGAAAAAAGGGAAATCGCCTTTGCTCGTTGCAGGCGACGTTTATCGTCCGGCTGCAATTGAACAATTGAAAGTTTTGGGTGGACAGATCAATGTAGAAGTTTACAGCGAGCCTGAAAATAAAAACGTTGTTGAAATTGCACAAAATGCTTTGAAAGAAGCGAAATCAAAGAATAAAAATGTTATCATCATTGATACTGCCGGCCGCCTGGCCATTGATGAAGTGATGATGACAGAGGTAGCAAATATTAAAAGCGCTTTAAACCCAAAAGAGATTTTATTTGTAGTAGATAGCATGACTGGCCAGGATGCCGTGAATACTGCAGCAGCATTCAATCAACGGTTAAATTATACAGGCGTTGTTCTTACAAAACTGGATGGTGATACAAGAGGCGGAGCAGCGATTTCGATAAAGTATACGGTAAATAAACCCATCAAATTTGTAAGCAGCGGCGAAAAAATGGAAACCCTGGATGTGTTTTATCCGGAGAGGATGGCACAGCGTATTTTGGGAATGGGTGATATTGTCAGCCTCGTAGAAAAAGCTCAGGAACAATTTGACGAAGCGCAGGCTGCAAAGCTCGAAAAGAAAATTCGTAAAAATCAGTTTGACTTTGAAGATTTTAAAACACAGCTTCACCAGATAAAAAGGATGGGAAACCTGAAGGATTTGATGGGCATGATTCCGGGAGTAGGCAAACAAATAAAAGATATCGATATCAATGACGACGCCTTTAAAGGAATCGAAGCGATGATCAATTCAATGACACTGGAGGAGCGGCGCAACCCGGATTTGATAAATGCGAGCCGCAAACAGCGTATAGCAAAAGGAAGTGGAAAAGATATTGCAGACGTAAACCAGTTTATCAAACAATTTGACCAAATGAAATCTATGATGAAAATGATGAACAAAATGCCGATGGGAAAACTAGCTGGATTAGGAAGAAGATAATCGTGTTGTAACGAAGAAGTATATGGTCATTTTTTTGAAAAAATAATACAATTCTTTTGCGTATTTCAAGTATTCGCTTATCTTCGCTTTCCTTTATATAAACCAAATTTAATCACAACCCAAGAAAATTTCTATTTTTTATGGCTGTAAAAATGAGATTGCAACGCCATGGCTCAAAGAAGAGACCATTTTACTTTATTGTAGTTGCGGATGCACGTAGCCCTCGCGATGGTAAATTTATTCAGAAACTAGGTTCTTACAATCCTTTGACCGTACCTGCTACTATACAGGTTGATCGTCAAAAGGCATTGGAATGGTTGCACAAAGGTGCGCAACCTACAGACACAGTTCGTCGTATTTTAAGTTTTAAAGGCGTACTCTATCTAAAGCATTTGCTTCGTGGAGTGTCGCTCGGCTTATTTGATGAAGCAGCTGCAATGGAAAAATTTACCAAATGGAGCAGCGAGCATGATGCTGAATTTGCTAAACGGCAGGAAACGCACAAAAAAACAAGAGCCGCAAGTCGCCCTGCATTTGTAAAAAAAGCAGAAGCGCCTAAGGCAAAGCAACAGGAAACTCCGGCTGAAGCACAAGGTGAATAATCTGTTCTAAAGTAAAAAATTTAATAAAGCTTTAAAAAGCTGTCTCATTCGTGAGGCGGCTTTTTTATTTAAATTAAATGATGCGTGCAGTTAAATTAGCATTCGTTTCAAATGCCATCCATTAAAAGAGTGAAAGGATGCTGCTGTAAATGTTTCACTCACTTTTAGTGCATGGTTTTGGGGAATGATAATGTTTATGATAAACTTATTTCTTGTGCAGCCGAATCAGGGATGATATCGAGCGTTTTTAATTAGAAATCTTAAGTATTTGTTTGTTTACTGCATCAGTTTTTGGAAACCTTTTACCTCTGAAAAACTCTATAACTTTCTATCAGGCCATCTTGTAAATTTTCCCCGGCAAGGAAGCTACAATTCCCTGCATTTCAAGCATCAGCAAAGCCTGTGCAACAGCGCTGCTGCTGAGTTTGCTTTTAAAATACAATTCATCAATATGGATTTGATCCAGGGTTTGCAAAATATCCACTACCACTTTTTCTTCTGCAGAAAATTCGATAAATAATTCTGTTTGTTTTTTAACCATTTTCTTCTTGTTTTCTTTCCAGCTCATGTTTTCAAGCACATCCTGGGCGCAAGTAACGAGCATCGCTTTATTATTCTTTATCAGGTAGTTGCAGCCTGCGCTTTTAGAATCATCGGCTCGTCCGGGAAACGCAAACACATCTTTATTATAGCCGTTTGCTAATTCTGCAGTAATCAATGAGCCGCCTTTTATTCCGGATTCCACAACGATTACGGCATCGCTTATTCCTGCAACAATCCTATTTCTTCCCGGAAAGTTTTGTTTGTCAGGATTCGTGTTGCTTTTAAATTCAGTAAGCAAGCCACCGCAACTCGTCATTTGTTTTGCCAAAGAGGCATTTTGTGAAGGATAAACCCTATCCAATCCGTGGGCTAAAACTCCAATGGTAGGAACATTGTTTTTCACGGAAGATTTATGTGCAATACTGTCAATGCCAAATGCCAGGCCGCTAATAATCAGTACTTCTTCATTCGCCAGATCTTCCACTAGTTTCTCAGTAATATTTTTGCCATAATCATTGTGATTTCTTGTGCCGACAATGGCTACAATACGTGAGGAATTTAAATCAGCGTTTCCTTTGTAATACAACATTGCCGGGCTATCATAGCAATTCAATAATCTTTGCGGATAATTTTTATCAGTAAGAAAGAGAGGTGTGATTTTGTATTTTTCGATAAATTCAATTTCGTCTTGTGCGCGGCTAAAATCTTTGAAACTTTTTATTGAGTTGGCACGAACTGGCCCGATTCCTTCTATTTCATCAATTATTTTTTTTGGAGCATGAAAAACTGCTTCAGCGCTTCCAAAATGATTTATCAATGCTTTCGCATTTACATCTCCAATATTGGGAACAAGCGTAAGTGCAATCTGATAAAGCAGTTCTTTTTGCATGCTGAAATTTAGATTGTAAAATAATAAAAATTCCTATTACAATTTTGGAATTTCTAATTGTTTACAAATTAAATTACAAAGATTTTTATCCAACTGAGAATGTCTTGGAACAGAAGTTTTTTTCTTTGTTAAAGGATTTTGATAAATATCATGATTGCCGCCATTCCTATGAAGGAAACAATTGTTTTGATGTAAGTGAGAAAGGAATTCGCTTCTTTTTATCGACATCAGCTAATAATTAAATCTTCTTCAAGAATTTTATTTGCATTGTCTTCCTCACTTTGCATGTCTTCAAGGTATAATTCTAAGGCATCTAATACATTTGTTTTAGTTTCTTCAACTGTTTTTCCCTGTGTTAAAACAGCAGGAATTTCTTTTATTGTTCCAATAAAAAACTCTTCTCCTTTGCTTATTACCATGGTAAGTTTCATGTCTGATTTTTTACTTTTTTAAAATTACTAAATTATTTTTCCTAATTACTCACCACGGTCAATTCAGTTCGTCGGTTTTGTGCACGTCCTTCTTCTGTATCGTTTGTTGCGATTGGATTTGCTTCTCCAAGACCTTTAAAAGAAAGCCGTTTATTATTTACCCCTTTGCTTAATAAATAATTAACCACAGACACGGCCCTGCCTAAAGAAAGTTTTAAATTATCGGCTGGCTTTCCTACATTATCTGTATAGCCGCTGATCATAATTTTCATGTTCGGATTTTCATTCATCAACCTCACTACATTGTCCAGTTCCGTAATGGACGCGGGTTTTAAATCTGTTTTTTTAGTATCAAAAAATACATTTTTCAAAATGATTTTTGCATTCGCTTCGATTGGCTCCAAAGGAATATTCACATTAAAAACT
>JAHEZB010000083.1 GCA_023251285.1 Chitinophagaceae bacterium
TTCGATGGCTGCTGCCGGCCTCACGGAATGTATGGGTGGCACACAAAGGCAGGCTTTGATGGCAGCAGAAATTACTATGGAACATCACCTGGGAATGACCTGTGACCCAATTTCAGGGTTGGTACAAATTCCGTGTATTGAAAGAAATACGATGGGGGCAATAAAAGCGATAACAGCCAGCCAGCTTGCCTTACAGAGTGCGCCGGATTTTGCCCGCGTCACTTTGGATAATGTTATTCAAACGATGTGGGACACGGCAGTGGATATGAATAGTAAATATAAAGAAACCGCAGATGGTGGATTGGCGGTAAATGTGCCGTTGGGATTGAGCGAATGCTGATTTGAATGTGAATGTTGAGTTTAGAGTTTCAATAGTTCAACAAATGAAGAAATAAAAAGGATTTCTATTTTGATTGGATAAAAAAAGACTGAAAACAAAACTGTGTTTTCCATTTGAAAGTTTCTATGCTTCAAAATTTTTTTTTTGTTAATTAAAAAAGTTAATTAACTTGTTCTTCATTTCTATATATGCTGAAGAAAGTAACTGCCATATTTTTTCTCATTCTTTTCTCCTTCAATTCGTTCGGATACCGGCTGTTATTTGATTACATGCAGCAAAAAACAGACAAAAAACTAGAAGCAAAGCTTGACAATAACTCATATGACGAATCACAATTGATCGAATTGAAAATCCCGGTTAATGTAGCGTATCAAACAAGCTGGACATCATATCAGCGCTGTGATGGCCAGATAACTATTGATGGTATTATGTATAAATATGTAAAACGTAAACTCGCTAATGATACGCTTTATTTAATGTGCATACCAAATTCTGCAAAGATGCGCCTGGAAGTTGCAAAAAATAATTTCTTTAAAATTTCGAATGACGTTACAAACGATACTCATTCAAAGAAATCAGATTCAAAATCAGTTTTTAAAAATCTTCAAACCGTTTATAACAAGCCTTCATTTCTTTCAAAAATCAATTCCCCTTTGCTTCAACATGAAAACTTGTGGCTCCCTGAGGGAATTTTAGATTTACACACTTCATTCCAAATCTCTCCCGAGCAACCGCCAGATGCAATCTGAGGTTTTCATTCGCTAATGAATCTATTGATGACGTTATTTAAAATAATGATCAATAATTATAGCTTTCTCATCATCGATATTTTCCTCTTTCCACTTACTTTAATTTCTTTTAAGGTCTTCAGACTTTAAAAAGAATGAGTGAAACCGGGAAATAATGAAGATGAAAGTTTACAAATTTTGATGTATCCATAAAAATTTTCAGATCTTGAAATTTACGGTTGAACAAAAAATACATTACACGTTGCGTATTGCCTGCGCGATGTGTTTTATCGGGCATGGCTCGTTTGGTATTATTGGCAAAGAATTATGGACTAACTATTTTGCTGTGTTTGGAATCGGCCATGATAGTGCTTTTCAGCTGATGCCTTACGTTGGCACCATTGATATTTTATGCGGGATAATCATATTAGTTTATCCAATACGTGCTGTTGTATTTTGGCTGGTAATCTGGGGAATGATCACTGCATTGTTACGTCCTTTATCCGGCGAGCCCTACCCGGAATTTATTGAACGCGCCGGTAATTTTGGTGCTCCGCTGGCATTATTGATCTTGTCCGGAGGCATCAATTTTAAAAAGGTTTTTTCACCCATCAGTCCTTTTGTTTTCCCGAAAGAAAAAGCGTGGAGCAATCTGCGGCTTTGCTTACAGTTTGCTGCTTTTTTATTGTTATCCGGCCATGGGTGGCTCAATCTCATGGATAAAAGTAGCTTGCTCAACGAATACCGTTTACTTGGATTTGATCATCCAGCGCAAACCGCGCTCATTGTCGGCTTGTTTGAAATTCTCGCAGCTATTTCAATTTTAATCCGGCCTTTACGATCAGCCGTTCTTTTCTTTTTTATCTGGAAGATGGCCGCTGAACTTCTATATCCTCATTATGAATTATTTGAGTTTATCGAAAGAGGAGGAAGCTATGGAATCTTGCTGGCACTTTGGTTCACTTTAGAAATTAATCCTGTAATGAAACGAAAAAATGATGGCTTTTTTGCAACAAATTTTTTAATGAATAATAACAGACTCTAAAATTGCTGCATGTAAAAAACTTATTCAGAACATGAAAAAACTCTTGATCATATGTATATTCTTTTCTTCGTGCAGTGCTAAAAGCACTAACAAAATTGACGAGGCACATGTCGAAAATTTAGCGAAAGAATTTATGAAGAAAACCGTTATTCCTGAAATGAAAGATCCAAAACCGTATGAAATAACTGATGCGAAAGTGGTGATAAAAAGAGTGTCTGATCGAATAAACGATTACCGGTTTGTGTATGATCATCTGTCGCTTAGCAAGGCAGATTCTATAGAAAATAAAAGACATCTTGATTCAATCATCAATGTTTCACATCATCCTGATTCTATTATCAGTGTGACAGTGGATGTGACATATAAAACCAAATACCGGTTGGGAGATATAGTGACAGACAGTATTAAATTAGGTTATAACAGGGATAAGGACAAGGTTTCGTACTTCCCTTTTTAATTCATGTTGCTGCGCCGGAGCAGCGGCAATGATTCAAATGATTTTAAAATTTTAAAAGAACTAAAAATGCAAAATATAAAAAGGTTGTTTTTTTCAATTTTCCTGATCCTTTTTACTGCAACGACTTTGTGGTCCTGCAAATCAAAAAGTAAAGATTACGTAAAAGTGATGCACGATCCTGAGTTATACATTAACCTCGTACATAAGTTGAATTATGTAGTCATTTATGATATTTTTACGCCACCGGTTGCTGCAAGAATTTTTGCCTATTCCAACCTGGCAGCGCTTGAAGTACTTTCCAATAAAAATGCTCACCTGAATACTTTAGCAGGAAAAATAAACGGATTGAATAATATTCCTCATCCCCAAAACACCAAAATAGATTACCCTTTTGCGTCATTGATAGCATTGACGACAGTAGGCAAGCAATTGACTTTCTCGGATGATACGATGCAGCATGTAATAGATTCTATAAAATTGCTGGCTCAAAATTCAGGAATGCCGGATGATATTTTTGCCAATTCCCTAAGTTATGGTAACCAGGTGGCTGATTCGGTTCTGGCATGGAGCAAATCCGATAATTATGCCAAAACCCGCGGAGCCCGTTTTGCCCTCACAAATAAGGAAGGAGACTGGACACCAACACCTCCCGGATATTTTTCAGCCGTAGAGCCTTTATGGAAAACGATCAGGTGTACCGTCATGGATTCTGCAAACATGTTTCCGCCAGCGGGGCCGCCACCATTCAGTAAAGACACTTCCAGCAAGTTTTATAAAATGGCAAAAGATGTACAATATACCATCGATCATCTTGATTCTACCAAAATGTGGATTGCCAATTTCTGGGACTGCAATAATTTTAAATTACACATCAGCGGCCATGCAATGTATGCCACCAAAGAGATGTCGCCTGTTGGACATTGGATGGAAATAACCGGAACGATTTGTAAAAATAATGATGCTGATTTTTATAAAACAGCTTATGCTTATACAGGCGTAAGCCTGGGAATAAATGATGCCTTTATTTGTTGCTGGTACACGAAGTTTAAATACGATGTGATCAGGCCGGAAACTTATATCAATCGTTACATAGATCCAAACTGGATGCCTTATCTGCAAACTCCGCCTTTTCCCGAATATAACAGTGCTCATTCTACTATTTCTGCCGCTGCGGATGTGGTGTTGTCGTCACTTTTTAAAAATACCGCCTTCAAAGATTCATCGGAAAGAGCGTGGGGATGGCCGGACAGGCACTTTAAAAATGTGGATGAGGCAGCAATTGAAGTTTCGTATAGCCGGTTTTACGGCGGCATTCATTACAGGCAATCAGTTTTCGATGCTTATGAGCAGGGAAAGAAAATTGGTGGTTTGGTGATTAATAAATTAATGCTGAATGATCCGGTTCTTAAAGTGGTTTCATTGAAATAATAAAACTTAAAATTTAAAAAAACAACTTTCAAAAATGAAAAAATTTATCCTGTTCTATGCTGCTGTTGCATTTCTTTCGGGATGCAGTTCAAAAAAAGATTACGATACGGTCTTTAAAGATCCAAATTTATTTTGCCAAACTGTCTACCAGCTGAACGGTGTAGTGATGGGAAATAATTTCAGTCCTATTGTCGCATCTCGTAATTATTTATATGCAAGCGTAGCAGCATATGAAGTGATTGCAGCGGGATACCCTGAAAAATACAAATCCCTGGCCGGACAATTAAACGGATTAAACTCAATACCAAAGCCGGCTGCAGGAGAAAAGATTGATTATCAATTTGCTTCGTTACTTGCTTATTGCAAATTAGGAGCATCAGTAACGTTTCCTGAAGGAAGTATGGATGAATATGTGGATAGTCTGAAAAAGATGGCAAAAATACATGGGATGCCAGCTGATGTGATTAATAATTCCATCGCATTTTCCGATACCGTTTCAAATGTGATTTTGCAATGGAGTAAAAACGATAATTATGCAAAAACCCGTAGCGCTGAAAAATATACCGTAACCGATGAAGCGGGAAGATGGGTTCCTACTCCGCCTGCATATACTTCCGCAATGGAGCCTCATTGGAATGAAATAAGGCCTGCTGTATTAGACAGCGCGAACCAGTTTCCTGCCCCGCCTCCCTATAAATTTGAAGTAAAAGATACCGCCAGCGATTATTATAAACAAGTGATGCTTTCAAAACATGCAATTGAAAATCTTACCGATGAACAAAAACACATTGCTGATTTTTGGGACGACAATCCATTCAAATTAAATGTATCCGGGCATGTGATGTTTGGGAGTAAGAAATTTTCTCCCGGAGGCCATTGGATGAGCATTGTCGGCATTGCGGCGATGAAAGCAAAAGCTGACTTTGCTACCACCGTTTACGCCTATGCGAAAACGAGCATCGCACTATATGATGCATTCATTCAATGCTGGTCTGTAAAATTTAAATACAATACCGTTCGCCCGGAAACGGTAATCAACAAATATTTTGATGCAAACTGGCAGCCCCGTTTGCAAACACCTCCTTTTCCCGAATATACCTGCGGCCATTCTACCTGTTCGGCCTCTGCGGCAGAGGCGCTTACGAGTGTTTTTGGTGATAATTTTTCGTATACAGATTCTACAGAACTTGAATTTGGGATTGCCAATCGCAGTTACAAATCCTTTAGAGACGCGGCTTTGGAGAATAATATGGCGAGATTTTATGGAGGAATTCATTATCATTATTCCTGCCTGGCGGCTAATAAATGTGGGAAGGAAGTTGGCAATTTGGTGGTTGAAAGATTAAAGATGAAACTATAAATTTATAAATAGGAAACATGCATATTTCTTTGTTTACCGAATTAAACTTTTTCTCTTAATAACGATTAGAACCCTTCCCTGTTTCCACAGGGAAGGCTTTCTTTTTTTTCAACTACAGAAAAATTAAAACCAACAAAACATTTTTATGAAACAAATTTTTTATCTTTTATTAGCTGGATTGTTCATTTCAATTTTTGCTAATCATGCGTCGGCACAAGGATGTGTCGCCATTCGAAGTACCGGTGGTATTTGTACAATGGAACATGCGCATTCTGACAGCGCTTCAAAATGGGTATTGAATATCAACAACCGTTATTTCAAATCATTCCGGCATTTTGTAGGCATAAAAGAGCAAAAGCAACGGGCAGCAAATGGGTCAGAAGTGATCAATCATTCTTACACGATGGATCTTACACTCACCCGGAATGTCAACAAATGCTGGTCATTCTCGCTAGATGTGCCGATCTTGGCTAACTCGCGTTCTTCCCTGTATGAACATGATGGAAAAAACCGGTTTGTTACGCATTCTTTTGGCCTTGGTGATATCCGGTTTTCGGCTTACAGATGGATTTTTGATCCCGAAAAAATGCCCAGAGGAAATATTCAATTTGGTTTGGGTATTAGCTTCCGACGGGTGATTATAAATACCAGGATTTTTTTCATAAAAACGATTCTACTTTAGTACTGGGGCCCGTTGATCAATCAATTCAGCTGGGCGATGGTGGCACCGGCTTTCCACTGGAAATGAATGCGTTTTATAATTTTTCAGAAAAACTAGGTCTATATGGGAATTTGTATTATTTAGTGAGTCCACGCGAACAAAATGGAACATCGACTGCAAGAGGCGGAACGCCCTCTGCAGCCAGCATTAAAAATGGCAGTAGCGTGATGAGCGTGCCGGATCAATATATGGCAAGAGTTGGGGCCAATTTTACCGCAAAGGCTCTAACAATTTCTCTTGGTTTTCGTGATGAATGTCTGCCGGTTCATGATCTTATTGGCGGCAGCAAAGGATTCAGAAGGCCGGGTTATATCATTTCTTTGGAGCCCGGGTTGACTTATAATTTCAGGAAGGTAAATATCTATGCTTATCTGCCGGTAGCTCTTGTGCGCGATCGTACTCAGAGTGTAGCGGATAAAATTCAAACAAAGCTGACCGGAGTTTATACGCAGGGAGATGCTGCGTTTGCGGATTACACAATCAATGTTGGATGTTCTTTTAAATTTTGATTTTTCTATAAGATAGCTATTTGCCGGAACAGAAATTACTGATATTTCTTTATTTCCTGGTATAAACTTTTTCTCTTAATAACGATTAGAACCCTTCTCTGTATCCACAGGGAAGGCTTTCTATTTTTACGGATGAATCGTAGCCCAACCTTCATAATGCCTGATAATGATTTCTCCATTGCCACTGGGCACGTAAGAAATGAAAGGCCATAATTCACTTTTGCTTATTTTTCTTTCATGGATCGTATTTTCACATTGGGCCAATATGACGCCTCTTTTCTGCAGGGTCAAAAGCAATGTATCATAGTGATTTGCTTTTTTAAATATTTCTACGCCGTCTCCAAAGGCAACAAGTTCCACCTGCAACTTTCCTTTCAACCGTGGATCACTCAGCGCATTATTGATATTTCGCATCACGCCCTTTATCTTCTTTTCATTCGATTCATCGAGTATGTATAGTGCTTTATACGATTTTAAATTGGCGTCAGCACCATGAAAATTGTCCCCATTGTTTGCCTGCCCAAAACTTTTTGAAGCCAAACAAATAAATGCGAGAAAGAAAACGGTTGTTATTTTTTTCATCAATCTCTTTTTTGTTTTTCATTAAATTACGTTCCTTATTGCGTATCATTTAAAAAGAAATCAAAACTGTCGCCCCTCAAGCCGAGACGCATTGCTTCGAGCGGGATTATTTCTTTAGGTAAAATATTTCCAAGGTTTGCATTGCAACCAAGCAGTTTTATAAAATACAATTGCTGATCTTTCTCCGGCGCTTCCCAGATTATTTTTTCAAAAGGAATTTTCGTTAATATTTCCTGCACCAGCCCTTCGCGAACCTCCCCATTATTGCGGTACAAGCCTTCATTTCCGGTTTCTTTCGCTTCAGCGATCACATACCGGGAACCCGCATCCAGCTCGGCTTTCATCAGTTCTATCCATTTGTACGGCGGTGTCA
>JAHEZB010000084.1 GCA_023251285.1 Chitinophagaceae bacterium
GGAGAAATAGAATATCACATCCGTTTGTTTCCAAAAGGAATATATCCTGTTCAATTGTTTTTGGATATTTTTTAAAATCATCAACATTATTAAACTGGGTAGGATTTACAAAAATACTTGCAACAGTAATTTCAGCGGTCTTTTTGCTTTCCCTTAAAAGAGACAAATGTCCTTCATGCAATGCACCCATTGTTGGAACAAAGCCGACGGAACGGTTTGAAATTTTTAATTTCAGAAGCTGTTTTTTCAGGTCTGATGCATGTTTATAAATGATCATAAATCCGTTGTAATTGAGTTCAACATTGAGTTGCGCATTTGTATAAACGAAAAAAATGGTAACTTTGCCGCCTGTTAAAAAAAGATTAAGCTAATTAACCATTTGTAAATGTCGACAAAGAAAAGAATTTTATTCATAGCCAACGAAATGTCTCCTTATCTTGAGATGACAGAATTTGCAGAAATCGTGAACAGACTTGCAGTAAAATCGAATGAATCAGGAATGGAAGTTAGATGCATCATGCCTCGTTTTGGAATGATTAATGAACGCAGGCACCGGCTTCATGAAGTGGTTCGCCTTTCAGGCATAAATGTTTCGGTTGAAGGAGATGATTATCCACTGGTTATCAAAGTAGCTTCTCTTCCCAATGCCAGGTTACAAATTTATTTCCTTGATAATGAAGATCTTTTTAAAAGGAAATCGTTGTTCCATGATGAGAATGAAAAATGGTTTAGCGACAATGCTTTGAGAACGGTTTTATTTTGTAAAGGCGCTTTGGAGACCGTGAAAAAATTTGGGTGGCCTCCCGATATAATTCATTGCAGTGGCTGGATGACTGGACTTATTCCCATGTATATTAAAACTGCGTACAAGAAAGAACCGGTGTTCAGTAATTGTAAAGTGATTTTCACGATTGGCCAAAATACCTACAAGGAAAAAATGGGTAATGATTTTGCAAAAATTGCCACCATCAATTCGAATATCAAAGAAAAAGATATCGAAGTTTTTAATGAAGGCAGCAACACTGCTATGTTCAGAGGCGGCGCTACTTTTGCCGATGCCATTACTTTTGGTGCAGAAAAAGTTGACAAAAAACTCGTGGAGGAATTCAGTAAAGTGCGCGGCAAAAAGGTTTTGAAGTATAATGCCGAATCAGATTTAACAGACTATTTACAATTGTATGCCGACCTTGCCAGCAAATAATTTTAGTTCCAATTTATCTACCCAAATTTTAGTTTCAAGTGTCTAAAACCCAATACAAGCCTGCGTTTACAGGAATACTGATTTTATTTTTATTCGCATTTGGATGTACAAAAATTGATACCACTTCCCTTGGGCAAAATTTGATTCCGGTAGTAGATAACATCAATACATTCGATACTACATTTAATGTGATCGCCATTAATTATGATGATACTGAGTGTGATACAATTCACAGAAGCAGCCTGATTCCTGTGGGGATTATTTCAAATGATCCTTTATTTGGATCCAGCAACGCTGCTGTCTACGTTGAATTAAAGCCGAACGCTTTTCCTTACACATTTCCAACTGCTGACGCAAGTAGTTTTATTGTAGATTCTGCCATCCTGGTGATGAATTATTCCCACACTTTCGGCGATACAAATGCTTTGGCAAAAGTCAATGTATATCAACTTACAGATAGTTTTCATGTAGCCGATAATTATACAACCTGTAAAGTTTTGGGTTATGATAATTCTGTTTTATTAGGAACAAAAAGTTATTATCCATCAGTTTTAAAAGATTCGATTCATGCTTATCAGGAGGACGCTGCCAATCAATTAAGAATTCCTCTTTCTAATTCTTTCATCCAAAATTTCATAACGGATTCTGCGCAGATATTCAGAAGCGATAGTGCCTTCATCAATTATTTTAAAGGATTTGCAATCGTGCCGGATGAAATCACAGGCGGCCAGGCGCTCAATTATTTTGATTTTACCGGTTCCCGTTTATCAATTTACCTAAGATACAAAAATGCGGGGGTGGCAGATACCACCGTCGTTGCTTTTGCAGTTACCGGATCATCCGGTCTGTCTAATTCACTGGTGAGAGACAGAGGTACTTCAGAAATTACGCAGCATCTTTCGCATCCTGCAAACGGCGATAGTTTGATTTATATTCAAACTTCTCCCGGAACTTATGCTTTGCTTACAATCCCGGGTTTGAATGGTTTATCGAACCGGGTAATCAATCGGGCGGAATTAATTGTTGACCAGGTTTATTCGACCAATTCTTTGAATAATATTTTTAATGCGCCAATAAATCTTTACCTGGATGTAAAAGATTCAACCTTGAATAATGGAAATTTTACTCCAATTCCATG
The DNA here is from genome assembly GCA_023251285.1 of Chitinophagaceae bacterium. Classification (GTDB taxonomy): domain Bacteria; phylum Bacteroidota; class Bacteroidia; order Chitinophagales; family Chitinophagaceae; genus Ginsengibacter. Next base: position 2,340 of record JAHEZB010000084.1, read on the forward strand.
CGATTTTTCATCCACCGAATTGCAGACGGGATTCCAATATTTGGGTGGACAATTAAAAACAGTAACGGATAGTCCCTCTGGCCAGCAAAGAGGCGAATATGTGTTTAATATTTCACGTTATTTGCAATCCATTGTTACAAAAGGAAAATCGAGTCTTAAACTGAGGTTAAGTGCCCCGGATTATGTAACAAATACGACCACTTATACCGATTGGTGTGGACAAACAATCGGTGCGTTTTCAACACCGAGAAACAATCTGGGAGATGGAAGAGTGAAAATAAATGGAACGAATAATACGCCGACAAGAATCAGGTTGCGTGTAGTTTATTCTAAATTGTAAATAGAATTTTTTGAAACCTTTTCAGCAAAACAATAAATACTTCAAATTTTAATTCTCGTTTTCCAGGTTTTAAAAGAATTAAAAGAACTTTCTTCTTATCGCAAAAACAAAGGAAATTGCATTTTGTCCTATCAAAGTGAAACTCTAATTTTGCGGCACAAAAAATAAAATAAAATGCCCTATTTATTTACTTCTGAATCGGTGAGCGAAGGACATCCCGATAAAGTTGCAGACCAGATCAGCGATGCTTTGATTGATAATTTTCTTGCCTTCGATCCGCAAAGTAAAGTCGCCTGTGAAACACTGGTGACAACAGGACAGGTTGTGCTTGCCGGAGAAGTAAAATCCAAAGCTTATCTTGATGTACAGGAAATAGCAAGAGAAGTAATCAGGAAGATCGGCTATACCAAAAGTGAGTACATGTTTGAAGCGAATTCGTGTGGAATCCTGTCTGCAATCCATGAGCAATCTGCTGATATAAATCAGGGTGTTGTAAGAAAAAATAAAGAAGAACAGGGCGCCGGCGACCAGGGAATGATGTTTGGGTATGCTACGAATGAGACAGAAAATTACATGCCGTTGTCGCTTGATATTGCGAACAGCCTTTTGATAGAACTTGCTGCATTAAGAAGAGAAAATAATGAAATGAAATATTTGCGTCCTGATGCCAAAAGCCAGGTTACGCTTGAATATAATGATGATAATAAACCGGTAAGAATTGATGCGATTGTTGTTTCTACACAACACGATGATTTTGATAAAGAAGATAAAATGCTTAAAAAAATATCTTCTGATATCAAAAAGATCCTGATTCCGCGAATGAAAGAGAAATATCCAAAATATGCACATCTCTTTAATGATAAAATAAAATATCACATCAATCCTACAGGCAAATTTGTAATTGGTGGTCCGCATGGTGATACAGGATTAACCGGCAGAAAAATCATCGTTGATACTTACGGCGGAAAAGGTGCGCATGGCGGCGGCGCATTTAGCGGAAAAGATCCAAGCAAAGTGGACAGAAGCGCCGCATATGCAGTAAGGCATATTGCAAAAAATCTTGTGGCAGCAGGAGTTTGCGACGAAGTATTGGTGCAGGTTTCTTATGCGATTGGCGTGGCCCAGCCAACCAGCATCAATGTAAATACTTATGGTACTTCCAAAGTAAATTTAACTGATGGAGAGATTGCAAAAAAAGTAGATTCGCTTTTTGATATGCGCCCTTATTTTATTGAACAAAGATTGAAACTACGCAATCCCATTTACCAGGAAACTGCTTCTTATGGACACATGGGGCGTAACAATGAAGTGGTTACCAAAACTTTTAATCTTCCTAACGGTTCTCCTAAAACGGTAAAAGTGGAACTATTTACCTGGGAAAAATTAGATTATGTTCCTAAAGTGAAAAAAGCATTTGGGCTAAAATAAAAGATCACAATTTTTTAGAAAACCATAAGAAAGAAAAACTTATGGTTTTTTTTATTTTGTATCTTTAAATAAAAAAAATGGAAGCAATTGAAAAGTTAGTTCATTTTGATGAGGAGGGTAATACGACATTAAAATTAGGCAAGAATTTTTCACAAAAAGAAGCTAAGGTAGTTGTGCTGATCAAAGATGAGGAGATAAGTGAAAAGGAATGGCTGGCTTTGGCAATGAAGGGAGGTGCATTTGATTTTATGAACGATCCAGCTGAAAATATTTATACTATCGAAGATGGAGTTCCTTATAAAAGCGAATCTGATGAAATTTAAAATAGTATTGATAAATTTTCCTTTTGATGATTTTACAGAATCAAAATTACGACCGGCTCTTTGTTTAACAGAAGTGATTTCTAAACATAATCAAATTATATTAGCAGCTATTACTTCCAATCTGAATAACGCGACAGAAGTTACAGATCTTATTATTAAAATACAGAAGCGGATTTTGAAAAAACTGGTCTTAAAGCATCATCAGTAATAAAAATACATAGATTACTTACTGTTTCAGATAGAATAATCGAAAAAACAATTGGTGATTTACCAGAATCGTATCATGAGAAAGTTTATAAAAAAATAAAGTTATTATTTAATACTGACCAATAAATATTTTCTTTCAAGTAATTATTTTTAAAAATTGAGACCGCCACACAAAACTTTTACTCAACAACATCGCCCCAAAAAAAATCTTTTAATCGGTGGAATCCCTGCCGTTATTGAAGCCATGAAAAAAGGCGAACAACTGGAAAGAATTTACTTGCAAAATAATATTGCTTCTGATGAAGCAGACGAATTAAAACGGGTTGCATTAGAATTTGAAGTGCCCGTAAATAAAGTTCCTTTTGAAAAAATCAGAAACTTTAATCTGGAAAACCCGAAAGGATGTATTGCTGTAAAATCAAAAATCAAATATCAGAATCTGCAGGACGTAATTTCATTTATTGTTGAAAATGGTGAAACGCCATTGCTGCTGATGCTGGATGGAATTACTGATATCAGAAATATTGGCGCTCTCGCCAGAACTGCTTACTGCTGCGGCGTTCATGCAATCATCATTCCAGAAAAAGGGGTAGGAGCATTGGGTGAAGATGCGATTACAACTTCCGCCGGAGCGCTGGAAAATATGGCTATATGCAGGGTAAAAACTTTACACGGTGCAATTGATGAAATGCATTTGAATGGAATCAAAGTTTTTGCAAGTGAAATGACTGCAACAGTAAATGTTTTTGATATTGATTTTAAAGAGCCTTCCGCTATTATTATGGGAAGTGAAGACAAAGGAATTCATCCTTCGCTTTATAAATTATGTGACGCAAAATTTAAAATTCCAATGAAAAAAGATTTTGAATCTTTGAATGTTTCTGTAGCAGCAGGAATGATTTTGTATGAAGCAATGAAGCAGCGAATGATTTAATTATTAAATTATTAAATTATTAAGTTGGATAAGCAACTCAAATTAATAGAATGCCCGCGTGATGCCATGCAAGGTTGGAAACATTTTATTCCAACGGAAACGAAAATCAAATATATTAATCAATTGCTGAAAGTTGGTTTCGATACGATTGATTTTGGAAGCTTTGTGTCGCAAAAAGCGATTCCTCAAATGGCAGATACAAAAGAAGTTGTTGAACAATTAAATGTACAAAATAATAAAACAAAGCTTCTTGCAATCATTGCAAACAGTCGTGGAGCAAAGGATGCAGCGGAATTTGAAAAAATCTCCTATCTCGGTTTCCCGTTTTCTGTTTCCCAAACTTTTCAAATGCGCAATGCCAATAGTACAATAGAAGAATCTTTGGAAAGGGTAAAAGAAATAAAAAAAATCTGTGATGAAAATGATAAGGAACCAGTCGTGTTTATTTCCATGGCCTTTGGAAATCCTTATGGTGATAAATACAATGAAGAGATTGTTTTGGATTGGATAAATAAAATAGTGGCAGAGGGGACAAAAATTATTTCTTTGGCAGATACGGTTGGTCTTGCCGATCCTTCACAGATCGCTTCTTTGGTTAAAAAAACAATTTCGGCGTTTCCTGAAATTGAAACAGGTGTTCATCTTCATTCAACAACCTTTAACTGGAAAGAAAAAATTGATGCTGCGTTGGAAAATGGCTGCATGCGGTTTGATGGCGCGTTAAAAGGAATTGGTGGTTGCCCGATGGCGAATGATACCCTGGTTGGAAACATGAATTCCGAATTGATGATCGCTTATTTTAAACAATTGGGGTTTTTGCAAAATATCAAGGAAGATGAATTATTGAAAGCAGAAGAAATGGCCACGCGTATTTTTATATAAACATTTTCTTTTCGCTTTTCAAAAACGGAAATACGGCTTATTTGTTTCTTTACTGCGAAAATTTGTTTTCGATTCAGCAGCTTAAAAGGAAATGCTATTTGATCGAGAAACCTGCCTAATTCATCGCCATCATTTTATTATATTTATTCCTGTATTCTACCGGAGAAAGCCCGGTGATTTCTCTGAATACAGTGCGAAAAGATTTGGTATCAGAGTAACCGACGTCATACATTACTTCATTCACATTTTTTCCACTGCCTTCGAAATGCTTTTTAGCCGCTTCAATTTTTACACGCTGAATATATTGTATCAAAGTATTTGCGGTAGCTCTTTTAAACCGGCGTTCAAGATTTCTACGGCTCAAGGCAAGCAGCGAGGTGAGTTGATCTACGGTAATCCTTTCGTGATAATTTTTTTCAATGAACTCCTGTGCCTGTTTTACCTGTTCATCCTGGTGGCCTTTTTGTCCTTCAAAAATAATAAACGGAGATTGTGTGTGCCTGTCCAGGTCAACCTGGAAGTTTTTTGCACAATGAATCGCTACTTCTCTTCCTGCATATTTTTCAATGATGTATAAAATAAGATTTGCTGAAGAAAAAGCGCCGCCGCTTGTATAAATCCCTTGTTCGTCAGTAATTACTTTGTCTGTTACCAGATTTATTTCGGGAAACATTTGAGCAAAATCGTTTGCCGCACGCCAATGCGTTGAGCAACTTTTGCCATTCAACAAGCCGGTAGCAGCGAGCAAAAATGCACCCACACAAAGGCTGGCAATCTCCGCACCGTTGCCGTATTGTTTTACGATCCATTCTATGCAATCGTGACTTTGTTCCATCGCTTTTCTTATGTCGCCTTCGATGGCAGGAATGATGATCAGATCTGTCTTTTTCAAATTCTTTATTTCCACATCCGGATGGATCGTACATACGCCGTTTTCTAAAAGAATCGATTTGGAACTTCCTGCAATCTCCACTTTAAATAAGGGATCCTTTCCATTTTGTTGCAAATAATGATTGACGGCAAGGAAAGCACGGCGAGGATTATCAATGCTTCCTAAATTGCTGGTGGCATTA
>JAHEZB010000085.1 GCA_023251285.1 Chitinophagaceae bacterium
TATCGGGAGCACGTTCACCTTTTACAAGGGGTTGCACATCGCCCATTCCCTCCTGTTCATTGCCCAGGTTTACGTCTATTAAATCCATAACAGTAGGTGTTGGGGGCACCTGCATTGGCCAGGTGTATAAAATAGCAATCATTAAAAAGCAGCCAATAACAATGGCTGTGTACATCAACGCTTTCCTGTTTTTTTCCGCTTCGAATTCATGATTTATTGCGCGTGCTTCCAAAAGAAATTAATTTATTTAGGTTCAAATTTAACTAATAGATAAAAACATTCAGATTTATAAATGTTAAATAGTTTTTGTAGAAAAAGGCCAGTTGAAATATTTTTTTTAAAAAATCATTTTTCTATGATTTAAAAAAAACTATACATTTGATCCGGCGAAATAACAAATTTTATTGTCAACGGAATGTAATTTTTTTTGAATCAAAAAACTGTTTAGACCTTTTCGAATCAATTATGAAACCAAATACTGCTACCAATTCGCATCATCTAACTATTAAGAATAAGCTCATCAGATGTTTCTCACTTCAGGATTACGACATAATTAAAACATAACTTTCTTTTCTTAAATATAAGAACCTTCTTAGCAAAAAGCCAATAAACAACTGCTATAAAACAACAATTTTATTGCCCGGTTATGTTTCCATTTTAACAAGCCTCTTATTTGCTGAAATCTATATAAGAAAACCTGCAAAAGCTCATAAACAATTTAAAAATTATGAAAATAAAATTTATAAACCGTGCAAGCGATATAAGCCCGCCGCACCTCCTCGAATCCCAACTCTTAATTTCATTTTTAAAACATAAAATAATCATAATGAAAAAAACAATTTTATTATTTTTTATTGCTTCTGCTTTTTATAATCACGCAGATTGCCAAATCACAAAAGGGAACTGGATGATAGGCGGAGCAGCCTCTTTCAAGTCATCTAAATATGACTTCGGCGGAGTTTCTTCAAAACAAACCCTGGTACAATTATCTGGTGATGTTGGATATTTTATTATTGACAAATTTGCTATTGGATTAAAGCTTGGCTACGAAAGAACTGGAATAAATGGAAGTAGTAATCCACTAAATAATGTAAATGCAAATACTTATAACATAGGCCCATTTGCAAGATACTATTTTTTACCTGCAGAGAAATATGTAAATATTTTTTCTGAATTGAGCTATCAATATGGACTCATGAAAACAAGCCAGGGGGCATCTCAAAACAGTAATAATTTTTCTGGACTCGTAGGCTGTGCTGCATTCTTTAATAGTAGTGTGGCTTTAGAATTTACGCTTGGCTATTCATCATACTTATATAATAACAATGCGGGAAAAGTCAATAATGTGATAGCAGGTATTGGCTTTCATTTTCATCTTGAAAAGGAACAATAATTTTCATAATCACATATTGAAATCCTAACTTTAAATACCTTTTCATTTTCAGGTGGCCCTGTTGTGTATTTCAATAGTTCTGTTGGCTTAGAATTCATTATTGCTTACACCATAACAAAGGCTGTCGGCTTTCCAGGAGCTAATAATGAAATAAAATTTGGTATTGGTTTTCAAATTCATTTAGAAAAATGACAAATAAAATTCTCATCAAGTAATACCAGCGTGGGATATCAAAAATTGACAATGTCAAAGGATACGGTCACCTGGTATTTTAATTAAGGTTTAACGGTTTCTCTTTTCCCAAAAAGCAAACTTCCTATCCGCACCATATTGCTTCCTTCTTCGATGGCTATTTCATAATCGGCGCTCATGCCCATAGAGATAGTTTGTAGTTTGTAGTTTGTAGTTTGTAGTTTGTCAAAAAGACATTTCAAATGCCGAAATTCTTTTCTCACCACTTCTTTATCGTCGCTGAATGAAGCCATTCCCATTAAACCTTTTATAGAAATGTTTTTAAATAAATTCGTGGAATTGGTGGCGGCAATTTCGGGTATCAACTCTTCAAGCTCTTCATCATTAAGACCAAATTTTGATTCTTCTTTGGCTATGTAAACCTGTAAAAGGCAATCAATGATTCGGTTATTTTTTTTTGCTTCTTTATTAATTTCCTTTAATAATTTTTCACTATCCACACTGTGGATTAATGAAACAAACGGCGCTATTTGTTTTACTTTATTTGACTGAAGATGCCCGATAAAATGCCACCTGATATCTTTGGGAAGTAGCTTATATTTCTCTACCAATTCCTGCACATAATTTTCACCAAAATCTCTTTGTCCAAGATTGTATAATGCTAAAATATCTTCAACAGGTTTGGTTTTGGAAACCGCCACAAGGGTTACCTTTTGCTGTTTTAGCAGTAAAGAAATTTCTTTATATTGTTCAATATTTATCCCCAATTGTTGCTAGTTATCCTTAAAAGGTTTTAGAGTACTTGAATTTTCACATTTTTAGATTTTCACATTAAAAAATCATTTCAAAATTCCCCTGCTGATCACGATCCTTTGTACCTCGCTCGTGCCTTCATAGATCTGCGTGATCTTGGCATCGCGCATCATCCTTTCAACATGATATTCTTTTACATAGCCATAACCGCCATGAATCTGAATTGCTTCTGATGTTACCCACATCGCCGTTTCGCTCGCAAAAACTTTTGCCATTGCTGCGCTTTCTGTATAATCGATGCCGGTATCTTTTTGCCAGGCAGCGCGGTAACATAGCAAGCGCGCTGCATCAATTCTTGTTGCCATGTCGGCGATTTTAAATTGGATGATCTGGTGATTTTTTATTTCTGTTCCAAAAGCCTTTCTTTCTTTTGAATAGTGAACAGCTCTTTCCATCGCTCCCGAAGCAAGTCCCAAGGCCTGTGAAGCAATCCCAATGCGGCCTCCGGATAAAGTTTTCATAGCGAACCTGAACCCAAAACCATCTTCACCAATCCTGTTTTCTTTCGGCACTTTTACATCGGTAAATGAAATGCTGTGGGTATCGCTTCCACGGATTCCAAGTTTATTTTCTTTAGCACCGACCTTCACTCCCGGCCAGTTTTTCTCCACAATAAACACATTAATTCCATGGCTTCCTTTTTCAGGATGCGTTTGTGCAATTACCAGATAAACAGATGCGGAGTTTCCATTGGTGATCCAGTTTTTAACACCGTTTAATATATAATGATCTTCTTTTTCAAAAGCAGTGGTTCTTTGTGAAGTGGCGTCACTGCCGGCTTCAGGCTCACTCAATAAAAAAGCGCCGATGTATAATTCGCCATTTTTTTTGCCCTGGGCAAGCGGCGTTAAATATTTTTTCTTTTGTTCTTCTGTGCCAAAGGCTTCCAAGCCATAGCATACCAAACTGTTATTTACACTCATACAAACGCTTGTGCTTGCATCCACTTTGCTGATTTCTTCCATTGCCAAGACATAGCTGATCGTATCCAATCCGGCTCCTCCATATTCCGTCGGAACCATCATTCCCAAAAAACCCAGATCCGCAAGTTTCATCACTTGTTCATAAGGAAATTTCTGATGTTCATCGCGTTCTATCACTCCGGGAAGGCATTCAGTATTGGCAAAGTCGCGTGCTGCCTGTCTGATCATCAATTGCTCTTCTGATAATGTAAAATCCATAAGTAGTTTTTAAGTGAACAAATGTAGGATAATGTCTTGATGTGAGCTAATGTGCTACGGTATTGATGTGCGCATGTGCAAAGGAAAAACACGAAAATATAAAAATGGGAAAATATAAAAAGCGCAGGCCGAAACCTGCGCATCAATTGTTCTTATTTTAAAACTTTTACTTGAACTTCATTGCAGTAGCGATGCTATCGGCCATTTGCAAATGCATTTGCAACTTCGGTAAATATTTATTCGCGTAATTGATAACATCACTCTGATTGCCTTCACTGATCTCATTTTGGAAATCTGAAATTGCAGCCTGGTGATCTTTAATCTGATTCATAATGTAAACAGAATCAAACATTCTTCCGGAAAGGCTTCGTAAACTGTCGATCAGGGAAGAATGCATTGAATCAACAGAATCCTTTACAGACACGTTTAAATTACCTCCTAATGTTTTTAAATCATTCTGCGCCGTTGTATGATCAGTTACCATTTGCTGGCCGAATGCGCGGATCGTGGCCGTATCAGAGGTAGAGTCTGCAAGTCCTCCTGCCTGGATTTCAGCAGTATTACTAAGCGACGCCTTGGAAATGAAAGCCTGATCCTGGCTGGATAGTGTTTGGGTGTTGTTGCTTTTACTCTTTTTGCAGGCAAAAAATGTGAGGCTTGCCGCAAGGCTAAACAATAGAACTTTTGATGTGATTTTCATACATAATTTTTTTAAGGGTAACGAAAAAATTTTAATCGACGGAGAGAAAACAAACCCCATGCTAAAAATGCAACGGTTTTTCAAAACATTTAATTTCAAAATATTATTCGTTACTTTTTTTTATGCTGTTCAACAATTGTGAAACGGAATGTACAAAAGGATTAGAAGCAGTTTTTCAGTGAGAATGATTTTCCTAAAAAATGCAAATTAAAAAGTTGTGTTATTTATTTGTTTGCCTGGCCTGCTTTGGCTTTTATCGCTTGTCATGAAAATAAAACGCTAGTGCGAAAATCAAAACGATTACAAATGCAATAGCAATCAGAATGACTACCAGCCTCATCTGCTTTTTTAACGGAGGAATGCCTTGCTTTCTAAGTTCCGGTGGTTCCGGAAAATTTTCTTCATCATCTTTCATCATATTTCTTTTTAATTTTTCAATAAATAACTGTGCCAGAAAAGTATAAGAGAAAAGCACGGAGGTTCTCCTTCGCAGCAATCAAGAGGATGCGTTCAACACCTTCTATAGAATTTAATTTTCATTATGGTAATGATTCTTATATTTAGCGTTTTCAAGTAAATCAGTTTGTAAAATCTTTACCCAAAAATTATAAATACTACCAGGATGAGATCAAAGCTTTTGAAATTTTCTTTTCTATTTTTATTCATTACCGGCGGCATTACTTTAGCTTTTGCCTGGGGCCAATGGGGCCACAAACACATCAGCCGGGCGGCAGTTTTTGCGTTACCCGAGCCTATGCAAAAATTCTTCTACAATCATATTGATTATATTACAGAAGGCGCTGTAGTACCGGATCTCAGACGCGCAATCATCAATGACAAAAATGAAAGCAATCGTCATTTTATTGACATTGAAGATTTCAAAATACCAACCAGCGATTTTCCAAAAACGATGGAAGAAGCAGACAAAAAATACGATAAAGCCTTTTTAGATAAAACAGGAATCCTGCCGTGGTATATTCAAACAATGACTTCTAAACTTACCAACGCTTTTAAAAAAAGAAATAAATCAGAAATACTTTTTGTCGCTGCAGATCTTTCTCATTACATCGCTGATGCCAACCAACCATTACATACCACTTCCAATTATGATGGCCAATTAACCGGGCAAAAAGGCATCCATGCCTTGTGGGAATCTGTGTTGCCTCAAATGTTTGGAGGCTCGTTTGATTTCAAAACTCAACCTGCAAAATATATCGATGACATTCCTGCCGAAACGTGGAAGATCGTTGAACGTTCTCATTCTTTGGTAGATACGATTCTTGTTGCGGATAAGGAAGTAAGAAGCCGTTTTACCGCAGATAATATTTACAAAAAAGACAGTACCGGCAAGACAGTTTTGTTTTATAACTCACCTGTTTACTCGGATCAATACGCCTCGCAATTCAATGCTGCGCTGCATGGAATGATAGAAAAACAATTGCGTTTTTCCATTTATGATGTAGCGTGTTTTTGGTACACCGCCTGGGTAAATGCAGGCAAGCCAGATCTGCTTTCTCTGGATGATCCGCATCTTACCAAACAAAATAAAAAGAATTACAAACGTGAATACAAAGCCTGGGAGAAAGGAAAGCTTTTAAACCTTTCGACAGGGAAAGCTGAAGAATGATTGATAGGACGGAAAATAAGAATTTGGATTATTCTTTGTTTTGCTGGTTTTGGTCACAGTTATCTCCATATTTTTTTACCTTCGCCGCCTCAAAAAAAACACTGAATTAATTTTTATGCTTACCTATTCTTCTTCTGTTTCAGAAAAATTGTCAATTTCTGAAAAACAAGTTGTTGCCGTTTTGGAACTATTAAACGAAGGCGCTACCATACCCTTTATTGCCCGATATCGTAAAGACAAAACCGGTGCATTGGACGAAGTACAGATCCAAAAAATTCAGGAAGAAGCAAAGTTTCAACACGAATTTTCTGAAAGGAAAACTTTCATAGAAAAGACGATTACAGAACAGGAAAAGATGACCGATTTTTTGCAGGAAAAAATAAATGAAGCAACTACATTAAACGAGCTGGAAGATATTTATTTGCCTTATAAACCAAAACGAAAAACCAAAGCGCAAACGGCGCGGGATAATGGCCTGGAGCCTTTGGCTTTGTTACTATTAAAACAAGAAAATATTATTCCTCACGCAGAAGCGGAAACATTTGTCAATGAAAAAATCATTGATGCAGATATGGCTTTGCAGGGCGCAAGAGATATCATTGCAGAAATGGTAAATGAGGATGTAGAAGTACGTGCTAAAATGAGAAAACTATTTGAACAAAGCGCCACCATTCAAAGTAAAATTCTCAGTGACAAAGAAGAAGTCGGAATCAAATACAAAGATTATTTTGATTTCGCTGAAGCTGTTTCTAAAATTCCTTCTCACCGCATTTTAGCGATCATGCGCGGCTTTATGGAAGGATTTTTAAAAATGACCATTGCGCCGGAAGAAGAAATTGCTTTAGTAAAAATAGAAGAACAATTTATAAAAGCAAATAATGAAGCGGCAGAGCAGGTAAAAAAGGCAATCAAAGATGGTTATCGACGCTTATTGCAACCAAGCCTTGAAAGTGAATTCAGAATGGCCTTAAAAACCAAAGGAGATGAAGAAGCGATCAATGTATTTGCTGAAAACCTTCGCCAGTTATTGCTTTCATCGCCATTAGGAAGCAAAAGAATTTTAGCAATTGATCCCGGATACCGCACCGGCTGTAAAGTAGTTGTATTGGATGAAAAAGGGGAATTGCAAAAGACAGATTTGATTTTTGTGCATGAAAAAAATTTTAAAATAAACGAAGCGGAGCATAAAGTAAGAGAGCTGATCTCTAAATATAACATTGAGGCATTTGCCATTGGAGATGGAACTGCTGGACGGGAAACAGAGAAATTTATAAAGGGATTAAACACAGGTTTACCGGTGTTCCTGGTAAATGAAGATGGCGCTTCGATTTATTCTGCTTCTGAAATTGCAAGAGAAGAGTTTCCTGAGCAGGATATTACCGTTCGTGGAGCAGTAAGCATCGGCCGCAGGCTGATGGATCCGTTGGCGGAGCTGGTAAAAATAGATCCGAAAAGTATTGGTGTAGGGCAATATCAGCATGATGTAAACCAAGCCAGATTGAAAGAAAAACTGGATCACACAGTGGTTAGTTGTGTGAATGCCGTTGGTGTAAATCTTAATACCGCCGGAAAATATTTATTGAGTTATGTGAGTGGCATTGGCCCTTCTATC
>JAHEZB010000086.1 GCA_023251285.1 Chitinophagaceae bacterium
AAGATGCATTTACATCTTGCTTTTTACTGTGGTTAAGCAATTTTACAATTTTGCAGACAATTCTTTACCAGCTTTAAATTTAGCTACTTTCTTAGCTTTAATTTTAATAACAGCGCCAGATTGAGGATTGCGGCCATTGCGTGCAGCTCTTTTGCTCACAGAGAATGTTCCGAAACCAACAAGAGTAACTTTTCCGCCACCTTTTAAGGTTTTGGTTACTGCTGTGGTAAAAGAATCTAAAGCAGCATTAGCCTGGGTTTTTGTAATTCCTGCGTCATCAGCCATCTTGGCGATTAGTTCAGCTTTGTTCATAATATTTTATTTGATTTTTTAAACAGCGACAAATATAGAAGGTTTTTCAATGCAATAAAATTTTTACAATATTTTTTTTTGCACGGAATGTGGATGAAATCCCCAATTGGCAAGGTTTACAGCTTGCAAAGAGTAAATTTACCTAAAAGAATTTTTAGGTGCCATTACCATGAAAGCCGGCAGCAGTGCCGGTTTTATAAAAAATTCTTTATAAACACTGATTACGACGGCGTTTGGAATGAAGGTATATTTACGATTAAAGCGCTTTTTGAATAACCGCCACTACTGCACATGCTGCAGCAGTGTGCGAAAAGATATCACATGGTCGTTCCATTTAGCTGCACTTTTTTGTTTCAGTTCCGGCGCAAAATTTTTAAGATAATGATCGTAATCATTTTTTGAATTTACATAAAATTGAATCACAAAAGTTTTTCCATCTTCTTCTTCATGTTCTAACAATTCATAAAACCGGTGATCGTAAAAACAGCCTGTGGCAATCATTTCAGGAATATGAATTTGCTTTTGCCATTCTATCCACGCTTCTACGCTTTCATGATCTACTTTAAATGTGATGTTGTAAATAATCATAGTTTACAATTTAATTTGAAGATAAACAGGACAGTGATCACTATGCTTTACCTCAGGATAAATGGCAACTTTCTGAATATGGTTTTCGAGATTTTTGGTGACATTGATATAATCAATTCTCCATCCTTTATTTTGCAAACGTGTTTGCGGCCGTAGCTGATACCACCATGTATATTGATCCGGTTCTTTATTCAGATATCGGAAGCCATCGACAAAACCATTTTCTAAAAATTTATCAAACCACAATCTTTCTTCAGGAAGAAAACCCGTAATTTTTTTTGCTGAAACCGGGTTGTGAATATCAATCTCTTTGTGAGCAATATTATAATCGCCGCACACAATTAATTTAGGCCGCGACTTTTTTAATTCATTTAGATAATCCAAAAATTCATCAAGCCAAATGTATTTATAAGATTGACGGTGCTCGCCGCTGGTGCCGGATGGGAAATAAACAGAGATTAAAGTGATATCGCCAAAATCCGCGCGCAACACTCTTCCTTCAAAATCGCTTTGCTCCTTTCCATGACCGAATTCAACATTATCAGGTTCTAATTTTGAAAGAATGGCAACGCCGCTGTAACCTTTTTTTTGCGCTGCAAAAAAGTAAGGACGATAGCCGGCAGATTCAATCGGAACGCGGTCTATATCCGATTCATTTGCTTTGATTTCCTGCAAACAAATAATGTCTGCCGGATCAGTATTCAGCCATTCTATAAATCCTTTTTTAACAGCCGATCTGATTCCGTTTACGTTGTATGATATGATACGAAGATTATCATTCATGGCTTATTTATTTATCTGTAATTATATTGCTATTACTTCTTAATAGTCCAATTGTGGCCGCAACCATCTTTCCGCTTCTTCAATACTCATATTTTTTCTTCCCGCGTAATCTTCTACCTGGTCTTTTGCAATTTTTCCGATACCGAAATATTTACTTTCAGGATTAGCAAAATACCAGCCACAAACAGAAGGAGCAGGATACATCGCAAGCGATTCTGTTAAAGTTATACCAGCATTTTTTGTTGCATCCAGCAATTCAAAAAGTTTATATTTTTCAGTATGATCCGGACAAGCAGGATATCCGGGGGCAGGACGGATTCCCGCATATTTTTCTTCAATTAATTCTTTGGAAGATAGGTTCTCATCTTTTGCATATCCCCAGAATTCTTTCCTGGTTCTTTGATGCAACAACTCCGCAAAAGCTTCTGCCAGCCTGTCTGCCAGAGCTTGCAGCATGATTTTACTGTAATCATCAAAATCTTTGATGAAGCGTTCAATATGGGGTTCAAGTCCATGGATCGAAACCGCAAATGCGCCCATGTAATCGCCACCGGATGGCTTGATAAAATCGGCTAAAGAGATATTTGGTTGTCCAGGGGCTTTCTTTATTTGCTGCCTCAAAAATTCAAGACTGAACGTTTTTCCATCAACATTTTTTACTTCAACTGTATCATGAGAAATCGCATTTGCTTCCCAAAAACCAACCACAGCTTTTGCAGTCAGCCATTTTTCCCGGATTATTTTTTTCAGCAAAGTCTGCGCTTCTTCATACAATTTTGTCGCTGCTGTACCGATTTTTTCATCTGATAAAATTTGCGGAAATTTTCCATGCATTTCCCAGGCAATGAAAAATGGTTGCCAATCAAGGTACTCATAAATTTCATTCACGTCATAATCTTCGAAAACTTTTACACCGGTAAATGAAGGTTTTGCCGGAGTGAAATTGTTCCATTCAATTGGGAATTTATTTTTTACAACTTCTTGAAACGGCAATAAAACTTTCGCTGACTTTTTATTTCCAAAATCATTTTTCAGTTTTTCGTATTCGCTTTTTATTCCGGATAAAAATTGTTGTTTGTTTTCTTTGTTCAATAAATTTCCAGCAACAGTGACGCTTCTTGATGCATCCAAAACATGAACGACGCCGTTGTCATACTCTGGAGCAATGCGCACTGCTGTGTGCAAGCGCGAGGTAGTAGCACCGCCAATCAATAGAGGAAGCTCAAAATTATTTCTCTTCATTTCTTTTGCCACATGCACCATTTCATCAAGCGATGGAGTGATCAGCCCGCTCAGTCCAATCATCGCTACATCTTGCTCTTTTGCTACCTGCAATATCTTTTCTGCCGGAACCATCACACCCAAATCAATCACTTCGTAACCATTGCAACCCAATACAACGCCGACAATATTTTTTCCGATATCGTGCACATCTCCCTTTACCGTCGCCATTAATATTTTTGCAGGGCCGGCTCCTTCCACATTTAAAATGCCCGCTTCAATATTTGCCTGTTTTGTTTTTTCTTTTTCCGCTTCAATAAAAGGGAATAAATAATTGACACTTTTTTTCATCACACGCGCACTTTTCACCACCTGTGGCAAAAACATTTTGCCACTTCCAAATAAATCCCCAACCACGTTCATTCCATCCATCAGCGGACCTTCAATTACATCCAAAGGTTTGGGAAATTGAAGCCGCGCTTCCTCTGTATCCTGCTCAATATAATCGGTAATTCCATTTACCAGCGAATGTGTCAAACGGCTGAATACATCGCCATTTCTCCAGGTTTCGTCTTTTATATTTTCCTTCCCTTTTGATTTTACGGTTTCGGCAAAAGCAAGCAATTTATCTGTTGCATCAGGCGTTCTGTTCAGTACGACGTCTTCAACAAGTTCTTTTAATTCCGGTTCAATGTTTTCATAAATTTCAAGCTGACCCGCGTTTACAATGCCCATGTCCATTCCGGCACGAATAGCATGATACAGGAAAACCGCGTGCATCGCTTCACGCACTTTGTCATTACCCCGAAAAGAAAAAGAAATGTTGCTTACGCCGCCGCTTATTTTTGCCAGCGGCATTAATTTTTTTATTTGCTTTGTTGCTCCAATAAAATCAACGGCATAATTATTATGTTCTTCAATTCCGGTAGCGATAGGAAAAATATTCGGGTCGAAAATGATGTCGTGCGGATGATATCCTGCTTTTTCCGTTAGAATTTTATATGCGCGCTGGCATATGTCGACTCTACGTTTTAATGTATCTGCCTGACCCGTTTCGTCGAAAGCCATTACCACCACGGCAGCACCAAAACTCTTGCAGATAAATGCTTCGCGAAGAAATTTTTCTTCTCCTTCTTTTAGTGAAATAGAATTCACAATGCATTTTCCCTGCACACATTTTAATCCCGCTTCAATAATGTTGAATTTGGAAGAATCGATCATCACCGGAATCTTCGCAATGTCTGGCTCCGCCTGCAATAAGTTTAAAAATGTAACCATTGCTTTTTCTCCGTCCAGCAATGCATCGTCCATGTTCACGTCCAGAATTTGTGCGCCGCCTTCCACTTGCTGCCGGGCCACAGACAGAGCTTCCTCATAATTTTCTGTTCTGATCAGTCTTGCGAATTTTTTCGAACCTGTTACATTTGTTCTTTCTCCGACGTTTACAAAAAGACTTTCTGGCCTTACGACCAGCGGTTCCAAACCCGATAATCTTAAGAAGGGTTTGATTGTTTTTTCTGTTGACATGTCATTTTGTTTTACCCGGAACTTTAAATCCAATTGGATTCCGTGGTTTATTTTTATCATCAAAATCTTGATATACCATTTGGAATATCAAACAAGCTTGAAGTCACAATTTGAGACTCCAACATTGTTCTCTAAGGTCGCAATTTGCGACTTCAAAATTATTCCTGCACAACTTGCAATTCTTCCTCAACAACCGGCAATTTTCTTGGCGCAAATTTTTTCACTTGCTCTGCAATGTGTTTAATGTGATCAGGAGTCGTGCCGCAACATCCACCAACAATATTTACAAAACCTTCCTTTGCCCAATCTTCTAAAATATGCGCTGTATCTTCCGGTTGCTCATCATATTCCCCAAAGGCATTTGGCAAACCGGCATTTGGATAGGCAGAAGTATAACAAGAAGCAATTTGACTTAATTCTTCAATGTGCGGCCGCATTTCTTTCGCTCCAAGTGCACAATTCAATCCAACACTCAATGGATTTGCATGAGAAACTGAAATGTAAAAAGCTTCCAATGTTTGTCCGCTCAACGTTCTTCCGCTTGCATCTGTGATTGTTCCGCTGATCATGATTGGTAATTCGTATTTTTTTGTATCGCTAAAATATTTTTTGATTGCGTAAATCGCCGCTTTCGCATTGAGTGTATCAAAGATCGTTTCTATCAAAAGCAAATCCACTCCGCCATCTACCAATCCACTGATTTGTTCATAGTATGCATTCGCTACTTCATCAAAAGTTACTGTACGAAAGCCAGGATTATTTACATCAGGAGAAAGGCTTAAAGTTTTATTCAACGGGCCAATTGCACCGGCAATGAATTTACAATTATTTGTTTCTTTACTGTCTTTGGTAAATTCATCAATTGCTTTTCGTGCGCATTTCGCTGCTGCAACATTTAGTTCATACGCCAGTGATTGCATTTCGTAATCTGCCTGTGCAATCGAAGTGCTGCTGAATGTATTTGTTTCAATAATATCAGCACCTGCTTCCAGGTAGGCTTTATGAATCGCCTGGATAATTTGTGGTTGTGTAAGACTCAATAGATCATTGTTTCCACGAACGTCTTTATGGCAGTCTTTGAATCTTTCTCCCCGATAATCTTTTTCTTCCAGCTTGTATTGCTGAATCATCGTCCCCATCGCGCCGTCAATAATTAAGATGCGTTCATTGAGACATTCCTGTATTGTTTTTTTCATTTTATTTAAAATATTAAATCAACTTCTTTTAATTATTTACTAAAACCAGCTTTCGTTTTTTTAAAACATATTTTAGCCAGGCATAACCGAAAATGCCTGAGACAACCGATGCAAGCAGAATTGATATTTTTGATTCGGTAATTAACGTTGCATCTTGATAAGCCAATAACGTAATGAAAATTGACATCGTAAAACCAATGCCGGCCAGGAAGCCAATACCTAAAACATGCTTCCATTTTAAACCTAACGGTAATGCACAAACCCCAGTTGATACTGCGAGAAAACTGAATAAAAAAACACCGAGCGGTTTACCAATAATCAATCCTGCAAAAATTCCTAGGCTGCCGGGTTGCGCTAAACCGGTGTCCCAGCCCTTTGCAAAAACAATGGCGGTATTTGCTAATGCAAAAAGCGGAAGAATAATTAGGGCCACCGGTTTATGAAGCCAGTCCTGCAATCTATAAGAAAGAGACGTTTTTTCCCCTTTCCCAAATGGAATTGTTATTGCCAATAGAATGCCTGCAAGCGTAGAGTGAACACCGGAATGAAGCATGAAATACCACATCACTATTCCGCCAACAATATAAAAAATCAGATGGCGAATTTTGAAATAACTTAATAAAAGCAGAATTGCAAAAGTCGCTAAAACGATTAAGAGGTTGGTGAATGATAAGGAGGTCGTGTAAAAAACAGCGATTATGATAATAGCGCCAAGATCATCAATCACCGCGATTGCTGTCAGCAAAATTTTTATAGAAGCCGGAACGCGGCTTCCTAAAAGAGAGAGAATACCAATGGCAAATGCAATATCGGTTGCCATTGGAATGCCGGCGCCTGATTGGGTTACTGTGCCATAATTGAAAAAAGCAAAAATAGCAGCAGGAATAACCATTCCGCCGACTGCAGCAAATACAGGCAGCATCGCATTTTTTAAATTGGCTAACTCACCAACTAAAATTTCCCGTTTTAATTCCAGGCCAATGAGAAAAAAGAAGATGGCCATTAACCCTTCATTGATCCAGTTCCCGATTGTTAAACCGGCAAAATCAAAATGCCATAAATTTAAATAAGATTCGCTGATTGAAGAGTTAGCAAGTAAAAGGGAAATAATGGTGCAGGCGATGAGTAATACTCCGCCTTTTTCACTTTCAAAAAAATCATTAAACAACTTGGTTAACCTCATTTCACTCCACTTATTATTGAAAAGTTCGTTTCAATAAAAACGAACCGAAAGTTGAATCGTCCAATAAATAATAAAACGAAATTTTAAAATCCTGTAGAAAAATGCAGAATGTTTTCGTTTATTAGTTCGATTAAAGTTGATGCAACTTTGATAAAAATCGCGGGCTGAACAATAAACAAATCCGCCCGAAAAGTGTGTAAAATTAGTATAAATTGAAGATATAGCAAATTGTAATTTTTGGACAAGCAGCAAACCAACAAATAGGGCTGATTTTTGTTTTTGATTTGCGCAAAAGGTAAAATTTAAAACGTCTTCTTTTTTAAAGAACTAATTTTGTTAATCACTTTGTTTTATAACAGCCAGCCGAAAAGGTTTACCGATGCTTACACAAAATTCTCAATCTGAAAAGGAAAAACAATTCCACGACCTTCATCACAATAATGAACTTTTGGTCCTTCCAAACATCTGGAACGCCTTGTCAGCAAAGCTTTTGGAGGAAACCGGTTATAAAGCAGTAGCAACTGCAAGCGCATCTATCGCTTATGCAAATGGCTACCAGGATGGTGAGAAAATTCCTTTCGATGAATTGATCTTCATTTTGAAAAGAATTGTAAAATGCGTAAATATTCCG
>JAHEZB010000087.1 GCA_023251285.1 Chitinophagaceae bacterium
AATTAACTGTTCATTTTGCTATAATTGCGCGGGAATTAAGGTTTGAAAAAATAGTTTAAAATCTATTTTTGTTTGAATTGAAAAATCTCTATTTTTGCACCCCGCAAGGGAAAAAATTCCTCCCTAGCTCAGTTGGTTAGAGCATCTGACTGTTAATCAGAGGGTCGCTGGTTCAAGTCCAGCGGGGGGAGCAGAAAGCCACGGATTTACTCTGTGGCTTTTTTGTTTTTAGGAATGATTCTTTATCAAAAAGTTAAGAAATCTTAAAAAAGCGCTTCTTTAATAAATTCCTTTTTAGTTTCGCCGCATTCCAAAGACAAATGACCGCCTTTTGGTGTGAAATTTGCCAATACCATGATTAAAAAATATTCTTATTTAAAACAAAAATATAATGACAAAAAATATCACCTTTTCTCTACCGGCAGAAGCAGTAGAAGGAGCGAGCGAAGCAATTCTGCTTGGAGACTTTAATAACTGGAATCCAAAAAAGGCACCAAAACTCGAAAAGCAAGCGGATGGCACTTACAAAGCAGTTGCTCAGTTGGAAGAAGGAAAAACATACCACTACCGTTTTTTATTGGATAATGGCAAATGGGTAAATGACTACCACGCTCAAAATTATGAGTATGTTCCAGGTTTGTATGTTGATAATTGTGTAATAACAATTCCACAAGCGGCTGAAGAAAATAAAAAAGCTCAAAATACAGCATCTGAAACAACGAATACAAAAGTTGTAAAGGCGGATGATTCTGCAACAGACAAATCTTCTGAAAAAGGCGAATCACCAAAAACAAAAGCTCCTAAAAAAGCAAAAACTGAAAAAGCAGAAGCGCCAAAAGCTAAAAAAGCAAAACCGGTAAATGCAAAAGTTGTGGGTGACAATACTGAAAAACCAGTAAAGAAAGCAGCTTCAAAAGAAAAAAAATAAATAGGAAAATAATAAATCAGCCCTTCCTGCTTTTGCATGAAGGGCTGAAAAAAATGCGATTGCCTTAAAGCATAGTAAGGAAACAAATAAACCGAATTCTTATTCACCTACAGTCACTCTTACTCCTTCACTATGCGCTGTAAATTCAGGAGCATACATGCATTGAATCGTGGTAATTCCATTGCTGAAATTTCCTGCATGAGTAACGAACATTGGGTATTCAAAAACATAGGTTCCTTTGTTTAAATAATCAAAGAAGAAATTAGTGCTTACATCTTTTGTGGTTTCATAATAACCAAGTGCATCCTGGTATTTGTAACCGCTGAGCACATTAGCTGGCTCCATACAACTGGCGCGCATATCTTTCATGTGAACGTATTCCATATCACGGTCAACACGAAGTTCGATGCGCACTTTTATTTTATCGCCGATGTGCAATTTATCGCCGTCATTTACCGGAATCAAAACCGGTCCTTTATCTGAATTCTTTTGTATAAATAATTTTTTAGAAAGTTTCAATGGCGTTTCTGCAAAAGAAATCTTATCTAAGTTTTCAAAATACTGCCAATAAACCGATCCCCATGAGGGTGATTGCGTATTATTTTTTGAAGCAGAGGATACAGTAACTTTTATATTGCCCATTTCCGGTTTTACTTTATCGCCATCAATTTTTCTTTTGAAATATCCGCTTCCTGATTCCTGCTTTTCATCTTTGCTATTAAAACTGGTATCCCCCAATTTGATTACAACATTTTTTTCTTCTGAAAGCAGGTCTGTTCCCTGTAACAAAAGCGCATAACAAGCATCAGCAGTGGCTTTCGTAGTTTTCCAATTGTTGGTTTGTTTGTTTTTCAGCAACCAGGTTTTTAAATCACCAATCGTTTTCGGCTCTTTGTCGATTTCTGAAAAAGCTTCAATCATTAGTGATTGCGATTCTATCGGAGCCTGGTACCACCAATAACCATGATTGTTCCATTCTTTCCAATACATGCCCAGTTCTTCACTGTTGATAGAATTTTCTTTTAATGATTGAATGATTTCTTTTGCTATTGCAGTTTCATTTGTCCTGCTTAAAGCTAATGCAATCATTCCCTGCATATATTTACTTTCACTCAACCAATATTTTTTCGCCTGCTGATGATAATAATTAAACGCAGTTTGTGTTTCTTTTGCAACCGGATATTCACCAAAGAAACTGCGCATATATAAATACTGAATGGCGATTGCGGAAAGATTATTCTTGCTTAAATCTGCTTTGCTTTTTATTAAATCATCATAATCCTCTTTCAGTCTTTTATCCAGGTAAGGAATGGCTTTATTCAAAATTGAATTTAGCTCTATTTGCCTGCCTGTCCGGTAGGCAGGTTGGTTTACCGGAAGAGCATTTAATTTTTTCAAATGCCCGATTCCTGTTACAATATACTGCGTCATGTAACGATTGTCAGGTCCGCCTTTGAACCAAACAAATCCACCATTTGGCGATTGCATTTCTTTCAATTTATCCATCGCAGATTGCAATTGAAGACTCATTTTCACCATATCAAAAAGCATGGCAATATTTTTCTTTTGCTGCGCTTCATTTTGGGCCTGCAACACCCAGGGAGTTTCTTCCAGCAACACAGATTTCAGCTCGTCGTTTTTTTGAAGATTGCTCATCAAAGCAGAAGTATCAGCTGTAGTCCATTTTTCAAAGACCGCTTTTATTTTGGGAGAAGAATTCACGATTTTTTCTGCTAATGCATTTGCATAAAAACGATCGAAAGTTTGCTCTGTACATTCATAAGGATACTCCATTAAATAAGGCAAAGCCTGAACCGCATACCATGCCGGATTGGTTGTATATTCTACAGTTAAGCCATAATTCGTAAGCGTTTTAGAAGTATCAGAATGAAGTAGCTTTTCAAATTGAAAATCCTTACTTCCCTCTCCGCGCATCGGCAAAGGCATCGTTTCTGTCACGAGCATTCTGTTTGTTACAACAGGAATTGCCGCTTCTTCACCGTCACTTACATTTCCCGCTTTTGCAACAATTCTATAAACAACTGCATCATTAAAATTGTTTGGAGTTTCAATGTAAAAATTCACCAAAGCACTTTGGCCGGCTGCTGCAGTAAAGGGTTTTTTGAGTTGATTATTTTTAAACGAAACATCTACCGGATTCATGCTTGATGCGTTCAGTAAATGAAATTCCGCATTTCCACTGATTGCTTTATCCGTCATGTTTACGATTTTGGCACTGAATTCCATTTTATCTCCTTCACGTAAAAACCGGGGCGCATTTGGCTGAATCATTAAATCTTTTTGCGTCACAATTGTTTTTTCAGCATAACCACTTGCGAGATCTTTTGTATGTGCGAGCGTCATAAGTTTCCATTGCGTAAGCGCTTCAGGCATCGTGAAATTGAATTCAATATTTGCATCTTTATCCGTCCTTAATTCAGGAAAAAAGAAAGCGGTTTCATTGAAGTTTTTGCGGATTTGAACTTGGGACTGATCAATGATAGCAGGATTTTTATTTGAACCATTATTAATTGTCGAATCAGCCATTTGGATATTCACTTGTTTCTTCTGAACTCCGTAATCGGTAACCACTACTTCATTCAAATTTGAGCTTTTCACTTCCATCGGCGCAGCGCCTCTAATCATTATTCCACCGTTGTAATTAATATTGTACCGCGGTAAATAATTCAGCACATCATAATTCTTTTCCTTCTGAGGAATCATTTTTTCATTCAAATATTTTTCAAAGGAATTTACACCGATAAAATTTTGTTGTCCGTTCCATGTATTGTATCCATTGTAGTTTGGCCAAATATCCAGTCTGCTCCATGAATGTGGTTTGAATTGGTCGAGAGATGCATCATACATGCTTGCGAGCATTTCATCCGCTACTTTTTCTCCTTTATTTCCTGTAATTTTTACTTTCCATTTTTCTTCACTTCCAGGCAAAGTTTTATCCCGATACGTGTCGAAAGAAATGTTCAGCTCTTTGTTGCTCCACGGAACATTTATTGTATTTGAAATTGCATAAAAGCGATTGTCTTTTACAAAAAATTGATTCACACCAAAGCCGCCCCGATCATTTTCTGAAATGGGAAAATCAAAGGTTTTCTTACCATTATTCAAAGAATAAAAATTCAACGTATTTGCTTGTTTACTGCGAGTCACCTGTTGCCAGTCGTCGCTCGACTTGTCCTTATTTATTTCCTGAACTAAAAACACATCGTTTGCAGAAGTTCCGGTAATTACTTTTGCCGTTTCTCCCGGTTGAAAAGAATTTTTTTCTACAGCATTCCATACATAAGATGCTGCGGGAACAGAAGTGGATTTTGGATCATAAACCTGGAAATATTTCACATCTTTTACTTCCTGTCCGTATTTGTCTTTCGCTGTTGCTTCAATGACGTACCAACCGCCATTGAACCTTGAACCCTGAATCCCGAATATTGAATCTTTATTTGTCGAATCGCTTTTTTCAAAGACTAAGTCTCCTTTTGCCCACGACTCTTTTTTTGTTTCATCTTTATATTCATCGTGTGGAAAATATTTTATGAATTCGTCTTTTGTATAAATAAACTCATCCGGTTCATCCCACAGCCTTTGCCTGATAAGCCTTTCAGGAGCTTTCAATGTATAAATTCTTACATCCGCTTTTACAGTTTCAGATTCACCGCTTAGATTTTTACTGCTGATAGAAATGCTTTTTAAACTGTCTTTATTAATAACATCTCCGGATAAAACGATTTGCAAATTCAAAGATTTATAGCCAACCGGAATGGTGATACTCGTACTTCTTGTTTCACCATTCATATCTGTTACGTCCGCTTCCACTTTATAATCAAACACAGGATCGGTTTTTTTATCAATGCTCAAATCAGGAATCGCTGAAAAATTTATTACAAACTTTCCATCTGCATCCGTAGTTATTTCTCCATGTGTGATTTCCAGTGGCCTTGTTTGAGGAAATGCCTTTCTCCAAAACATCCACGGATAAAGGAATCGCGCTACTCTTGTTACGCGGTAAGAAACTTTTGCACCATCAATATTATTGCCGGCATATGCTTTTGCAAAACCGGTGATACTAACGTTATCGCCTACACGAAAACTACCTTTAGCCTTTTCAAATTCTGTGTAAAATTTGGGACGTTTATATTCTTCTACCGAAAACGAAACTTCAGAGTTCTGGTATTCTTTTACATTGACATTAAATTCACCATTCAGCTTGTTTTCCGGTATTTTAAATCGTCCATTGAATGAACCAAAATCATTTAATAAAACTTTTACTGAATCTATCTTCTGATTGTTCGCATCCGAAAAAACAACCGTCAAAGAATCTTTTGTTTGAAGAAGAATTGATTTTTTTGTTTTAAAATCTTTGGTAACACCAATCCCTTTGAAATAAACCGTTTGTCCCGGCCGGTAAATGCTTCTGTCGGTAAATAAGAACACTTTCGCAGCCTTATTATCGTACTGTTTTTGATTGTCATATTCTTCTGCATCAATGCCGTTATAATAGTTGTAAAAAACAAATTGATAATCGCCTAAAAACAAATGATCGTTGGTTGTTGAAATTTCAAGCCGTATGTTTTGATTCTTATAATTGTTTTGCTTTTGCTCAACCGGTAATTCAAAAAAACCATTTTTATCTGTGCGGTAAAAGCCATCTTTTGTCAACGTGTTATCCCTCGTTGTATAATCATATTTTTGATTCCATACCTGTACATTAGCACCGCTCAGAGGCTGGCCTGTCGTCCGGTTCAGCACAAAATACTGTAAGCCGCTATTGATAAAACTAATATCGGAAACATAAAAATATTGAGCCGCCAGTGGATTTTTATCAAGACTAAAATTTTCATTTGCGCTTCCAATCAATGCATATTCTCCAACAGGCAAACCGTCAATTTTTACTTCAACGGAATGGGAAAAATAATCGGTTGTTTTTGGCAGATTCTGCTTCCAGCTTTGGAGACTTTTTAAAGAAATCAATTTTTGAAAAAGCTTATCGTTATCATTTTCTTTCTGCAAACCCTGTTTTAATGCAGGAGTTAAAGAAATAATTCTGAAATAAACTGTGTTGAAATTATGATAATTTACCAACGTTCTGAACGGCTGTAATGGAACATTTATTTTTTCGGTTGTAAGATTTAAAGAAGGATGCAAAATGGTTTTCAAAAGATTTTGTGCATTAATTCCACCCTCACTTTTGGGAAACTTATTTATCAGATCATCAAGGATTTCTTTTGCCTTTACAATCGTATATTTTGAAATTGAATCCCTGTTTTGATGAGATTCAATTGCTTTGCTATAAATATTTTCTGCTATCAGAAATGTAGCTTGAGCTGATAAAGGATTGCCGGCATATTTTTCACTCAGATGCTTTAGCGCATTCATGTAGAGCCAATCTTTATTCTGCATGACTCCATACTGATTTACAAAATTGATGCGTTCCATATCTGCATCAATCAAGGCATCAGGGTTTTTATCTTTTTGATGAAATGACAATAATTGTTGAAAAATAATCAGCGCGTTGTGATGAAGTGATGTTGAATCTTTGGAAATAAAATTTGCGTTTATAAATTCGTTTACTGGGGCAAAGGCAGCCGGATCATTTATTTCAAAAGCATAAGCGGGCCGAGTGATGTCACGCTCATCGTTTTTAAAATAATCCAGTGCACGATGAGCCAACAAATCATAAAGAGTGGGACGAAGATTGCGCGCATTTCCTTTCAGGATAATGGCATCGAAAGGTTCTAATTTAGTTTGTTGTAAAAGGATTTTATTTTTTAAAGAAGCAACGTATAACTGAGCAATTTTTCCGTGCAGATCATCGCTTGTCCACGTAGCGATATCTTTTTTATCAAAATTTATCGTGTTCGTTCTCTGGTATAATTTATACCGGTTTTGTTGAAAATAATTCCAATACAGTTGCGCTGCAATGCTTTGCAGAATTGACTTTGCCGGTTCTTTCGCAATGGCGATTTCATTTTCTATTGAATCAATACTTTTTACAGAAGCATCTTCAACGATATTTTGACGGAGATTTATTTTGAATAATAATGCTTTGATAATTTGGGCATCATTATTATTCTTTTTAGCATCATTATAAATATTTTCCACTTCCTGCAAAGCAGATTTTGTCAATCCTTTTTTTTGAAGATTTTCTACTTTTTTCCACTGAGAAGCGTAATCATTTTGTGCTTTTTGTGCCTCTGATATTGAAAAGCAAAAACAAAATATCAGAATAAAAAAAGTGGCAGGTAAAAAGGAAAATTTCGATCGCATGAAAATGGTTTTATTTTAAAGATAAAAAACGATGCTTTGTAGTTGTATCGAAAACAAATGAATCTTTCAGATAGATGCAAAGAAAGATTTATTTCATAAACTTTAATAGATTGAACTTTTTTTAGGAATATTTAAACTAAAATGCCGGGAATAAAAACACGTACAATGTGCTATTTCTTTTTTATCA
>JAHEZB010000088.1 GCA_023251285.1 Chitinophagaceae bacterium
CCTTGAAGTAGCTAATGAACCGTTATTGCAGGTATGGAATATTGATAAAAGTTCTTTTGGCAAACCATTTTTAGAAATTCTTCCGGAACTCAAAGGACAAGGATTTTTAGAAACCCTTCAAGATGTTTATTTTAATGATAAAATTCTCAAGGGCGAGGAAACTCCGGCTGTATTTACAGGCAAAAATGGGAAAAAAAGGGTGCTGTATTTTAACTATGTGTACCAACCTTATCGGGAAGATGACGGCACGATCAGCGGCGTGCTTGTTTTGGCTACAGATGTTACCAAACAAGTTATGGCCCAGCAAAAAATACGCGAAAGTGAAAAAAACTACCGCACACTGGTTACTGATCTTCCTGTTTCACTTTATACCTGCGATGCGGATGGTCATATTTTATTGTATAACCAGGCAGCCGTTCGGCTGTGGGGACGTGTACCGCAGCCGGAAATAGAAAAATGGAGTGGCGCTTTTCGTATTTACAAAGCTGATGGTTCGCCCTTGCCTCTTGATGAAGCGCCTATGGCAATTGCATTAAAAACCGGTCAGATCGAGCAGTTTGAAATTATTATAGAACGTGAAGATGGAAGCAGGAGAAATGTCATTCCTTTCCCACAGCTTTTATATGGTGATGATGGGAAAATAACCGGTGCTGTTAATATGATGCAAGATATCACAGAGGAAAAGAAGGCCGCCGCGGACAATGCAAAGCTGGCAGCGATTGTTCAATCTTCCGACGACGCTATTATCAGTAAATCGATAGAAGGAATTGTTACAAGTTGGAATGCATCGGCCGAAAAAATGTTTGGATTCACAGCTGTAGAAATGATTGGTCAGCCAATTTCCAAAATAATTCCACCGGATAGATTCGAGGAGGAAAAATATATTCTTTCACAACTTCGCGCCGGAAAGAGCATTGATCATTTTGAAACGAAGAGACTCATCAAAAACGGCGATCTGATTGACATTTCATTAACTATTTCACCTATCAAAGACATAGAGGGAAAAACGATTGGAATTTCTAAAATTGCAAGGGATATTACAGAGGCGAAAAAAGCAGAATCATTACTTAAGGAAAGCGAAAAACGTTTTCGCCTGCTTGCCGAAAGCCTGCCTCAATTGGTATGGGTTACTGATGAAAAAGGAAATTCAGAATTCGTTTCCTTGAAATGGGAAGAATATACCGGCATTCATTTATCCATGTTGGATGAGAAATGGGAATCATTAGTTCATCCGGATGACCTGAAAACGATCATGCAAATTTGGAAGGACAGCTTAGTTAGTTGCCTGCCTTATAAAGCAGAAGTGCGTCTAAAAAGCAAAACCGGAGATTATAGATGGTTTGCAGCTATCGGAGACCCGGTTTTTGATAATGAAAACAAAATCATCAAATGGGTGGGCGCTTTCTCAGACATTCACCATTTGAAAAAAGAACAGCAAAGAAAAGATGCTTTCCTTTCAATGGCAAGCCACGAACTAAAAACACCGGTCACTACAATTAAAGCCTATGGGGAAATAGCAGAAATAATGCTGGAACAAAAAGGTGATGAGCAAACGCTTGCTATTCAACGGAAAATGAGCAAACAGGTAAATAAACTCACCACGCTTATAACTGATCTGTTAGACAATATCCGGGTTGAAAAAGGAAAATTGATTTTTTCGGAAACACGATTTGATTTCAACGAGTTAGTAAAAGATATCGTGGATGATATGCAAAAGATCAATCCACATTTTAAAATTGTTTATC
This sequence comes from Chitinophagaceae bacterium, assembly GCA_023251285.1. Taxonomy (GTDB): domain Bacteria; phylum Bacteroidota; class Bacteroidia; order Chitinophagales; family Chitinophagaceae; genus Ginsengibacter. The sequence goes on from JAHEZB010000088.1 coordinate 1,746, forward strand.
ATTCTGACGAGAAAGTGAAGCTTTTTGGTGATCTCGATAAAATCGGGCAGGTGATCAACAACCTCATAACAAATGCCATTAAATATGCACCTGGAACGGATGAAATAATCGTAAAAATGAACGTTGAAGATGAAGGTGTACAGTTATCCGTTCAGGATTTCGGCATTGGCATTCCGGTGGAAGACCAGCCACATATTTTTGAACAGTTTTACCGTGTAAATGGTGACAGCCAATCAACTTTCCCGGGTATGGGAATCGGACTTTACATTTGCTCGGAAATTATAAACCGGCAACATGGTAAAATTTGGGTAGAAAGCACGCTTGGCAAAGGTTCCACCTTTTACATCTGGCTTCCCTATGATTACAGAAAAGGCGTTTAACTTGCTTTTCCATTAACTGTAATTGTTTTCAGCAAAGCAAGTAATATCCGCAAATCTTATTCAGTTTTAATAAATTGTTGTCTTATTCTATTTGGCATTATTTAAGCTATAAACGAAGACAATAAATTCAACAAATAACCGGCAGCAAAAAAGTATGAAATTAGTTTTAGTAACAATCGTTCTCCCTCTTTTTATCAGCTTTACTGTATTCGCACAGAGCAGCGACACTGCAAAAAAATCCAATTGGTCGGATCATTTTCAACTTACCGTAATTTCTCAAAGACATCCGTCTTTTCCGGCTAAATATAGCGGTGCAAACAGCCTTTCAGATAGCGCAGAACCAACAGCGACAAGCCTGACTGCCACTTTGTTTCTCGGCCGGAAATTATGGAAAGGCGCCTTTTTTTATCTTAATCCTGAAGTATCAGGAGGCAATGGATTGAGCTTTGCAAAAGGTGTTGCCGGCGCGTTGAATGGCGAAACATATAGAGTAGGGGAAGTGGCACCGGAAGTGTTCATTGCCCGCGCCTATCTTCAACAGAATATCCCCCTGGGACCTGCGACAGAAGAAATGCCGGATGGAATTAACCAGGTGCAGTCAACACTGCCTGCAAATAGGATCACCATCACCGCCGGTAAATTTGCAATTTCTGATTTTTATGATGATAACTCATACAGCAAAGATCCACGCACACAATTTTTCAATTGGGCGTTGTGGGCAAATGGAAGTTGGGATTATCCCGCCAATACCCGTGGTTATACTTATGGATTAGTAGCTGAATTGATAAAACCAGCGTGGGCTCTACGGCTTTCAACAGTTGCGGTTCCGCGCATTGCCAATTTTCATTTAATGGAATATAATATCCACGCACATTCAGAAACTTTCGAATTTCAACACACGCTTTCCATTCATAAAAGAAAAGGAAATGTGCGATTTATGGCAAGCGGCACTGTTTCACGATCGCCTTCTTACGTCGCCGGAATCAATGCGATTGCTGATAAGAATACCTTTTTATTAAACGTAATAAACGGTAGTGTTGAAAATAATCAATATGGCGGCAGTAAATACGCTTTGGGATTGAATATTGACCAGGAAATTTCAAATGATATCGGCTTCTTTGCCCGTGCTGGTTGGAATGACGGAAAATATGCGTCCTGGGCTTTTACGGAAATAGACCGCACAATAAACGGCGGCTTTTCTATCAAAGGAAATAGATGGAAAAGGGCGAAAGATGTTCTTGGAATCGGAACCGCTATCAATGGTATTTCAGGAGATCATCAACAATTTTTAAAAGCGGGTGGCTATGGATTTATTATTGGTGATAGCAAGCTTAATTATGGCCTCGAATCAATAATCGAAGCTTATTACAGTGCCGCGCTTTTAAAATTCTTGTGGCTCACATTAGATTACCAGTTCGTAAAAAATCCGGGATATAATAAAGATCGCGGACCTGTAAACGTATTTGGTGTTCGGGCGCATATTGAGTGGTAACAACGTCCCGTCGCTTACCTCTTACAACTGTTAAAAATTCCTAAAAACGGGTTTCTCTTTTGGTAAATACGAAAGTCTTCGTACATTCGATGTACGAAATCTTTCGTAGTAATGAAATCGAACACAGTAAAGCAACAAATAATGCCGAATTTAAAATTGAACAAACCAACAGAAAGCGAAATGGCGATTCTTCAAATCCTGTGGGAAGAAGGACCTTCCACCGTTCGTGAAGTACATGAGATCTTATCTGGCACTAAAGAATCAGGTTATACCACCACTTTAAAACTGATGCAGATTATGCATGATAAAGGCATGCTCAGCCGCAATGATGAATCAAAAACACACATTTATTCAACCCTGATAAAAAAAGAATCAGTGCAAAAGCAAGTGGTTGGAAATATGATCAAAGGATTGTTTAAAGGTTCATCCGCAAAATTAGTAATGCACGCGCTTGGCAACCACAGAGCTTCCAGTGAAGAGATCAGTGAAATAAAAAAATACCTGGATGAAATGGAATTGACAGAAATGACAAAAAAGAAGAAGAACGAAAAAAAATAAATGCTGTTTTCATTAATAAGAATAATTAAAGCAAAAAATAATTAAAATGAACCACTTCAATTTTCTTCTTTCTCCTGCTGCAGAAGCGCTGGGTCACACTTTGTTGTACAGCTTATGGCAGGCTTTTATTGTTTTTATTTGCCTTCGTTTGATATTAAAATTGATTCCCCATGCTGCCGCACGGGTTAGATATCTCTTAGCCTATTTTGCTTATACCGGAATTGCATTTTGGTTTTTGATTACGTTGATGAGTGAATTATGGAGCATCCAAAATCAACTCTCTTACCAGGTAATTCCCTCAAACGATTTGCTGCAACTACAATCTTATCCGGAGACAAATGAAACTATCAACATTTTTTCTTTTTCTTTTTTAAATAATTATCTGCCCTTTATTACCGGTTTTTATTTACTCGGAATCGTTTGGTTTGCCACAAAGCTGCTTCTAAATTATTTTCAAACCAATCGGCTTAAAACGCAGGATGGTACTGCATTAGAGCCCGAATGGCAACAAAAGGTTCTGTATTTGGCCCGGCAAATAAACATTCAAAAAAAGGTTCGTGCTTATTTCTCAGAGTATATAGAAACTCCGATAATGATTGGATTTTTAAAACCGGTAATTCTATTGCCAATGGCTACCATGAATCATCTTTCTGTACAGGAATTTGAGGCAATCCTGCTCCACGAACTGGCGCATATTCGCCGCAATGATTACCTGTTCAACCTGTTACAATCTGTAATAGATGCCATTTTATTTTTTAACCCTTTCAGCTGGTGGATCACCAAATTCATCCGTTCTGAACGTGAAAAGTGTTGTGATGAAATGGTATTGGAATTATCAGACCGGCATCATTATGCCCGTGCGCTTTTAGCTTTAGAAGAACCACTTCACCACCGTGCGTTAGTAATGACAGCTGTCAGTAAACGATCACAATTATTTCATCGCATCAAAAACATTATGGAAATGAAAAACAATCGAATCAATGTGCGGCAAAAATTTATTGCTTTTGCCGTTGTTGCAACAGCCATTATTTCTGTTGCCTGGCTTACTCCAAAAGAAAGTAAGACTGCCCAGGCTGAAAAACAAATGTCGGTGAACAGGATCACCTATTCATTAATTGGATCGTCTGCCTTAAATGGGTTTAGTTTAAATAATTTTTTTGCAAAAACAGTTATTGACAGCCCGCCTCCTTTGATTACGCCGCCGCCACCTAAACCTCCGAAAGCCCCAAAAACGCCGCTACCACTGTCTTCTAATACTGCTCAACAGCTGCCAGTTCCACCGGTGCCGCCTACACCTCCTGTAGAACCAACCGCACCTCCAGCACCTCCAGCACCGCCCGTTGATAAAATAAAGGATACCACTTCTCCGGTTACTGATTTTTTCAATAGTAAAGAATGGAAGCAGCAGCAGGAAGAAATAAAGAAAAGTACTGCCGCAATGCAAAAATATTTTCAAAGTGATGCGTGGAAAAAACAACAGCAACTGATCCGGAAAAATTCGCTGGCAATGCAAAAATATTTCAACAGTCCGGCATGGAAAAAGCAACAGAAGGAAATTGAGAAAAATGCTTCTAAAATGCAGGAATATTTCAACAGCCCCGCATGGAAAAAACAACAGGCAGAAATCCAAAAAAGTGCGGTGCACATACAGGAATATTTTAACAGCCCTGAATGGAAAAAACAGCAGGAGGAAATTCAAAAGAATGGATTGCAAATGCAGGAATATTTCAAGAACCATCAGGAGGAACTGAAACATTCAACAGATTCCCTGATGTCATACTTTAAGAGCGATGCATGGAAAGAGCAACAGAAAAATTTACAAAAAGCCATGGCTGAAACAAAACAATATTTTGAAAGCGCGGAGTGGAAAAAGCAACAGGAGAAAATGAAAAAAGCAATGGAAGAAAGTAAAAAAAGTTTCATGGATAGTCAATCAAAAGCGAAATAATCCACGACACATTTCTGTACTTAGTTCATAAATCATCTTTATCCGGTAACCATTCTACAACTACCTCTCTCTTATCAAACCGGCAAGATTCTTGTTTTATGCTAAATACATAAAATTAAAATTAAAAACAATGAGTGTAGACAACAAACATGTTGCAGCGATACTTCTTGGTGCTGCTGCAGCTTTCGGCGCGTACAAATACAGCAATCTTACTGATGAAGAGAAACAAAAAATGAAAGATAATTTAAAGGACAAATTTCATAAGCTGAAAGATGAAGCCGAAAGTGGCGCCGAAAACGCGAAAAGTTACTTTAATGATTTAAAGGATAAAGCAACAACAGCGCTCAAAGAACATTTTCCTGATGTAGAAAAACATTTCGAGGATTTCTTTAATAAAGGAAATAACGTCAGCTCCGATGCAGAAACTTCCACTGCTCGGGGCGTCTAAAATGTTATAAACAGAAAAAGGTAATTTGGATTATTTGTTGGTTTGCTGCCACTTGAATCAGTTTGATTTAAATGGCAGCAAACCTTTTTTTAAATGTTGTTTATTCGATTTCTCCAGAAAAGTATTCGGAATTAACTTTAAAGAAGTTATGATATAAAAATCAGCAAAGAAACTACTCAGTATCAGCGATCCGTTATTTCAAATCTTCCAGTTCTTTCAATTTTTCTTTGTCATATGCTTTGATGATTGCCTTTACCAATTTATGCCTGACTACATCTTCTTCATCAAGCACCACATGCCCGATGCCGTCAACATTAGCAAGGATTCTGACAGATTTTTCAAGACCGCTTTTTACTTTTGGAGGCAGGTCAATTTGAGTAATATCGCCGGTAATAATTGCTTTCGCACTCGCGCCGATCCTGGTTAAAAACATTTTTAACTGAAGGTCTGTAGCATTTTGCGCCTCGTCAAGAATGATAAAAGCATTATCCAGTGTGCGTCCGCGCATGTAGGCCAGTGGAGCGATTTCAATGGTTCGTGTGGTCATATAATAACCAAGTTTATCAGCGGGAATCATATCATCGAGCGCATCATAAAGCGGCCTTAAATACGGATCTATCTTTTCTTTTAAATCGCCGGGAAGGAAGCCAAGATTTTCTCCGGCTTCTACGGCAGGACGAGTGAGGATAATTTTTCTTACCTGCTTATTTTTTAAAGCGCGAACCGCCAAAGCCACAGCAGTATAGGTTTTACCCGTTCCGGCAGGACCAATAGCGAAAACAATATCATTTCTATCTACGGCCTGCACCATCTTCTTTTGATT
>JAHEZB010000089.1 GCA_023251285.1 Chitinophagaceae bacterium
GATTCCTTATTTAGAAAATCACAAAAAGAAATGTACGAAGCCGACGTAATTCTTACATCAAACTTCGTACATCAAATTCTAATATCTTAAATTAATAAGTCTGCTTCCTAAATCTTACTACTTAACCGGCGCCGGAGTCTTATTCAAATTAGCCGTCATTTCCATACTTACTGCGCTTTTTTCCATTTTAATATAAGAACCCGGATTCACTTCAAGCATGAAAGTACCGTCATCATTGATTTTATTAATCGTACCATGAATGCCGGCTATGGTTACTATTTTATCGCCTTTTTGCAGACCTGACATAAATGTTTTTTGTTGCTTTGCTTTTTTTGCCTGCGGACGAATCATAAAAAAATAAAACACAAGCACCATCAATCCTAAAAATACAAATTGAAATCCACCGCCTCCACCTTGTCCTTGTCCTAACATTAAAAATACTGTTGCTAAGTTCATACTGTTTGTTTTGTTGTTTTGTTTGCTGTTTTAACAGCGGTTAAAAAATTTATTATAAGAAACTATTTTTTGGAAACCACTTCTCCTGTCAACAATAAAACCGGAAACGCAGGATAAGCATTGGAAATTACGGTAACGGTTTTATGAGTCGGTCCTACCCTTCCTTCGCTGTTAAATACCACCTTCAAAAATCCGGTTTCTCCAGGTTTCACAGGCTCTTCGGGCTTTTCGGGAACGGTACAACCACAACTGGCGCTTGCTGAAGAAATGATCAAAGGTTTGCTGCCGGTATTTTTGAAACGATAATTATAAATTACTTTTTCACCATCAGTTACTTTTCCAAAATCATAAACAGAATCGATCATTTGTACAGTCGTAGTGTCACTGAAATGAGGCTTTAATTGTGCCTGCATATCATGCCTGTATTTTTCGTTTCTGATATTACACGAAAATAAAATTCCTGCCAGACAAATGAAGGCAAATATTTTATTCAAATGATTTTTTTTCATCGCGCGAAGGTATTATAAAGTACTGTTTTTATAATTAGTCTTGTGGATTTTATTTTGCGAAAGCATTTCTTTGTGAAGATTATCGAGAATTCCATTTACAAAATGGCCGCTTTGTTCGGTGCTGTATTCTTTTGCCAAATCGATATATTCATTGATGGTTACTTTTGTCGGAATTGTCTCAAAATACAATAATTCACAAATGCCCATTTTGATTAAGATCATGTCGAGCAACGCAATTCTTTCTGAATCCCAGTTTTTTAATTTCGGCTTTATCAATTCCAGGCAATATTGATCTTTCTCAATTGCTGCATTCAAAAGATCAACAGCAAATTTCATTTTCTCTTCCCCTACCATTTCATCAAAATTAAAGGCAGCAGGCTTTTGCAAAAATTTATTCATCAAAAGGATCACCATTTCCGCATCATCATCCCAATGAATAAATTTCTCTTCTACATCACTTAGAAAATATTCGTCAGGAATCATCAGATCGGAAAAAATAAATTCCAAAATATTTTTTTCTGACTTTTTATCACGCGATTGTGCAACAATGTATTCTTTATATTCAGGAGATTTGATCAAATTAAAATAACTTTTTCTGATCAATTCGTCATTGACCATGTATTTGATTTTAAACTTTTCTGCTGATTGCTGAAACGATTTATTGTCATCAATTTCCCATACCAATTGATTTCCCGCAATCTTGGTATTTACTTTCAGATCACTTTCAGTGGGCAAATATTTTTGTGATTTTTGTAACGCATCTTTTTCTGCATATCGGGCTACTTCGAGGATGTAATAGACGAGGAACGTAAATAACTGCTGCGTATTTTCCAGCTTTTTTCGCAGGATTTGCAGCGGTTCACCGGGGCGCGTTTCTTTATTCATAGATTCAATACTGTAAAGCGTTTGCATCACTTTTACCCGGATATTTCTTCTGCTTAACATGTCTTAAGAACTTGTTTTTTTGGGCTGCGAAGATAAATGAAAATGCGTTAGAAAAGTCGCTCGGTGCAGAGGAAAAGCAGCCAAGCAACTGATTTAAGAAAAATGCAAATTCCCGGTATTTATCGCTTTACTGGTGAACGTTTCTATAAAAGTCTTTTTAATATCTTACTGTTTGCCTTCCTGGTTTTCTGATCCATAACTCCTTTAAAGAGATCACCTTTTTTTTCTATCCGTTCTAAAATCGTATGTATATCAAATCTCTTAAAATCAAGCTCTTCATTGATTTCTTTCCACTCCAAAGGAGTAGAAACGGTAGGAGTTGTCGCAGGCCTTACGCTGTATGCAGCAGCAACGGTATCTGCTTCATCGTTTTGATTGGGATCAATGTATAATTTATCACCGCGGTTCGAAACCGTTATTTCTGTGGTTGTAATTTCAGGAACGATCAGATTTATTTGTTTACAAATTTCTTCTGCAATCTTTCTTGCCTCCGGAAAAGTAAATTTCTCGCAGGGGATAAAAAGATGCATTCCGGTTTTACCAGATGTTTTGGGAAATGCTTTTAATTTTAATTTATCAAAGATCTCTTTTGCAGCCAACGAAGTTTTAATCACTTTTTTAAAATCTTCATCGCTTGGATCCAAATCAATAATGATAAAATCCGGTTCCAAATAATTTTCAATCCGGGATGTCCACGGGTTCACATCAATGCATCCAAGATTGATCATGTAAAGTAAAGTCGCTTCATCATTGCAAACGAGATAATCAATTGTACCTCTTTTTCCTTTTTTCGGATGTTTTCTTTTCACAGTAAAGGTTTCAGCCCATGACGGCTGATTGCCTTCCATGTCTTTGATATAAAATCCGGGCAGTGTTGCTTTTATATTTTTGACATGCAATGATTCCGGACGGTCTTTTAAATAAGGCAAAATGTAACCGGCTACCGAATGATAATATTCGATTAAATCAGCCTTCGTAACTCCTTTCCAAAGTTCTTTTTCAACATTTGTAAGCATTACTTTTTTCCCATCAATCATTACAGAATCTTCACTGGTTATTTTTTCATTTTTTATTAATTTCCAGTTGCTTTCTTCTGTTGATTTTATTTCTTCATTAGAGGAATCGTTTTCTTTTGTCTGTCCATCGCCTGTTTCATTTTCCACCTCCCTCAGCGGAACCGGCTTTTCTTCAACCACTTGTTCCGGTTTTTTATCCTCTCTGAAACCGAGGAATATAGCCGGTTTTCGGATTTTGCCCGAACTGGTATAAGTAGCAAATTTTATATTTGCTACCAATTCCGGTTTTACAAAATGAACTTTTCTGTCGGTATCCACTTTATTGGAAAACGGGCTTTTTTTGATTTCAATCGGCTCTAATTTTTGCATGATCTGCTCTTTTTCTTTTCCTTTATAACCACCGCCGGCATGTCCCTGGTAGATCAGTTTTCCATCTGCATAATAACCAAAAATCAAAGAGGCAAACGGCGCGGCGGTATCCGATTCCGTCCAGCCACCAATTACAAATTCCTGTCTTTTTTCCGTTGGAATTTTCAACCAATCTTTACCGCGATTTCCCGGTTCATATTTACTGTTTTTTCTTTTGGCAACAATCCCTTCCATCTGCTGCCTTTTCATCAATTGAAACAACTGGATTCCTTCGTCAAAATCGTCGCTGTATTTTATTACGTCATTAAAATTGATTACAGTGGAAAGAATTTTTTTTCGTTCTGTCAATGGAAGATCCATTAAATTATATCCTTTATACCAGAGAATATCGAACGTATAAAACACCAAAGGATTTTTTCCATTATTCTTTTGCAATGCATCAAAATCGGGCTTGCCTTCTTCATTTAAAGCCACCAGTTCGCCATCAAGAATAACATCCACATCAAGCGCTGATAAGGCTTTTGCAACAGAAGCATATCTTTCTGTATAGTCCAAACCGCTTCTCGAACTTAGAACCGGTTTTCCTCTTTGCACATAAGCAATGATTCGAAATCCATCTAATTTTACTTCATACAAAAAGTCCGGATCATCAAATGGTTCTTTTATCAAAGTGCACAACATCGGCTTTATTTCAGATAAAAATTTTGACTTTTTTCCTTTTTCTATCAATGCCGTAATTTCATTTTCGTCAACACTTTCACTTTCATCAACGGCAGTGTCATTCTTACGTTCCACTTTTTTTTCACGATTGCTTTGCCATTCTTTTTGCGGATTTGCTTTTACCTGCTCCAGCGTTTTATGAGACAAAACTGATTTGTCTTTTTTGGTAATATCTTGTGTTGTAGCGTACTCATCTTTCTTCTTAATTAACAGCCACGCATTATCTCCACGGTCTTTTGTTTTTACCGATGAAAATGCGCCTTTCAATTTGTGACCGTACAAAACAAATGAAATGCTTCCCTGGTACAAATGATGCATCAAAGATTTTTCATCTTCCTTTTTTGTTTTCTTTTTTTCCTCAGGCTCATAAGTTCCTTCATCCCAAACGATCACCGTTCCCGCGCCATAACCTTCCGGAATGATGCCTTCAAAATTGCGATAATCCCACGGATGATCTTCCACCATCATCGCAAGCCTTTTATCTTCAGGATTCATGGAAGGGCCTTTTGGCACAGCCCAGCTTTTTAATACACCTTCCATTTCCAACCGAAAATCATAATGCAAATGAGAAGCATGGTGTTTCTGCACCACAAATCGTAATTGATTGCCACTAGGCTTTCCACCTGTCGGCTCCGGCGTTTTATCAAACGATCTTTTTTGTTTGTATTTGGCTAAAGACATTATTCCATAACAATAAAAAGATATGCCAGTTTTGAAAAACAGCGAAGGAAGAAATAAGGGGAATTTTTATTTTAAATAAAACTTTTGAAATGACAGGTATGGCCACTTTACTTTATTTACACATACTCTTGCTCCTTTAAACCTATAGTTTTGTTACAATTGCCAATGACTTTTTTACATGTTCATCCGGCGATATATGGTCAGTCTTCGATGAAAAGACGGCTACAATCTGATCCTTTTTATCAATAACAAATGTGGTTCGTGGAATAAAGCCGTGCGTAACTTGTGTGCCGGTTACATCTTTTACACCAGCCTGCGGAGGGGTTACGTCCAAGCCATAACTTGCCGCAATTTTACCTTCAGCATCTGAAGCGACAGGAAATTTACCGGCGCAGTAATCAGGGTTGGCTGAGAACGATTTCAATCGCTGAATATCATCTGCTGAAACACCAATAATGGTGGCTCCGGCAGCTGTAAATTGATCCTTCATTTGGGCGAAAGTGTGCGCTTCCAAATCACAACCGCCTGTGTACGCGGCAGGATAAAAATATAGTACCACCGGCCCCTTCGCAAGTGCTTTTTTTAATGAAAATTCGAATTCATTGCCGCCAAGGCTGGCTTTGCTTGTGAACATCGGTGCTTTTTCACCTTTTGACAATACTTTCGATTGGGCAAAACTATAGTGATTAATGAAGAGCAACAGCCCTAAAATTAAAAAGCTGGATAGATAATTTTTTTGTGACATGGGAATTGTTTTTGAATAGTAGAAATTACTTACAAAACTACAAAGAATCGTGGATTAATGGAGATAGAGACAGGTTATCAAATCAATAAACACTCGTCACAAAGATTTGACTTATCGAAAGCGGAATTAAGAAATGCCGTAGAGCAGGCAAGACCTATGGTAAAAGTAATGGAAGCATACCTGAAGAACAATAAATAATACAAAAGTGTTCCCCTTATACAAGAAATTTTAAAATTATTTTATTACTTTTTTCTAAAATCGAAAAGAACTGGGAAGTAGTGGATTTACAGAAGTTTCGTCGCTATCTTTTGCAAATACTATGAAGCCTTTCTTGCCGGCTCTTCTTCCTGTAGTTGTTTGCGCTGCATGTTTAGCTTTCCGTTGTATTGTGCGCCAAGTTCTATTTCCAGGGTATCTGTGGTAATATCTCCATTTACACAACCGGTCTTTTTTATTTCCAGTTGTGTCGCTTTTACATTACCACTGATCGTTCCGTAAATGATGGCAGAACGGGTATGAATGTCGCCTTCAATTATTCCTTTTTCTCCTAATACCACACCGCCTTCCACGTGTACATTTCCAATAATTTTTCCTTCGATCCGAATTACAGAAGCACCACGCAATTCACCGGTAAAAACATATCCTTCACCAATAATGGTTGAGATCTCCTGTTGATTGATCTCTAATGGCTGTTGTTCTTTGTTTTTTTTAAACATAATTAATTGAGGGTTAAAAATGATTGAGGATTGATTTTTTGTCCGTTTCTATGCACTTCATAATGCAAATGCGGGCCGGTAGAACGACCGGTAGAGCCTATCTTTCCAATCTCTTCGCCGATATTAATTTGATCGCCGGGTTTTACCAATATTTTCGATAGATGCCCGTAAAGCGTTTCAAATCCATTTGCATGTTTTAGAATAATGCAATTACCAAATCCGCCTCTCACGCCTGCAAATTCCACTTCCCCTTTCGCCATCGCTTTCACCGGCGCACCAAAAGGTCCGCTAATGTCAAGCCCCTTATGAGTTTCTACATTTTCACCGCCAAAAGGATTTTCACGATGGCCGAATGTGGAAGTGATAGTTCCGTGAAAAGGTAAACCCAAAGGCGTGTACGAAATATTGTATGCTACCCGGCCTAAATATTTTTCATAAAAATCAGTGATCTCATCAGCCGAGAAAACGTCGCTGTCTGCTTCCCCTCCTATTCCTTTTTTAAAGGCCGGCTGAATTCCTCTTGCTTTTAAAAAACCATTTATTGCAGACAGTTGCTTATCAATTTTCAAAAATTTTGTACGCACCTGCGAGGTATCTACTTCTTTAAACACCGTATGTAAAGAATGGATCTTTTGCGAAAGGATTTGTGTCGTCATTTTCTCTTTGCTGTTCACCAAAACCAGGTAAACAAGAGCACCAGCCAGGCACAAAAAAATAATGAGTAGTCCTGCAACATATTTTTTCCAGTTCAGGATCAAGCTGCTTGAAACCTGTACCGGCCTTAATGCCTGCGCATTTTTATTCACAAAAAGAATCGTTGTTTTTTCATTTTTCTGCTTCATCTTTTGATCCTTAAGGTTAACAAAATATTCAAAAGCCGCTTATGCTACTTACTTGTTATGAACGTTTGATTTGTTAATTAATTGCCAGAAAATTTTGCTTTTTCGAATGTTAAGGGAAAACGCGCTTTTTTGAATGCGGATTCTACTGTTTAAAAGGGAAAGAATACGTTTATTTAATTTCTATTGCATGTGGAAAATTGGTCTGTGCCCTGGCTCCGGATGATTAAATGATTTTGTTGTTTAAAAAAAAGAAAACAGAATTATCAAAAATTTGTTCTTTTACTGACATGCCACACTTCAAAAATAAGACTGAGTATAAGCAAACAAATCTATTCTAACCACTC
>JAHEZB010000090.1 GCA_023251285.1 Chitinophagaceae bacterium
CACGTCATCGATAATGGTGATTCTCCGACGGTCGATTTCGTAACCTTTTTGTTCGCGGATAGCTCTGGCGATCTGAACAGAAGTGACACTACCAAATATCTTTCCACTGGTACCGGTTTTAGCACCGATTTTCAATGGAGATTCCTGCAACACGCTGATCACACTGTTAATCTCGGCCAAAAGTTTTTCTTCTTTTTTCGCAAGTTGTTTTTTGCGTTCTTCTAATTGTTTTAAATTAGAAGGGTTTGCTTCAACAGCAAATTTGTGTGGAATAAGATAATTACGGCCGTATCCGTCTTTTACGTTTACCAATTCGTGGGCACCGCCCAGGTTATTTACATCCTGTATTAATATTACCTGCATTTTATTTTGCATTTTTACCCAATCCTGTTCCCAACAATCGGGATCCAGAACTTTCTCCGCCGAAGGCGGATTAGGGTGGTGAAAAAAAATTATTTCATTAGATCCGTTACGTAAGGAAGAATGGCCATTTGACGGGCTTTCTTTACTGCTTCGCTCACTTTGCGCTGGTATTTCAAAGAATTACCGGTGATGCGGCGGGGAAGCAATTTCCCTTGTTCATTAAGGAATTTTTTCAAAAAGTCGCCATCTTTATAATCAATGTATTTGATGCCTAACTTTTTGAAACGGCAATATTTCTTTGGCCGTTTTTCAGCTTTTATCGCTGTCAGGTATTTTATTTCATTTGGTTTAGGCATGGTTCACCTCCGCTTTTTCAATTCCTGTTGGTACGCCTTTTTTTCTTTTGGCATTGTACTCGACGGCGTATTTGTCGAGTGCAGTGAACATGTGGCGAATGACTGATTCATCGCGCAAAAGCTGTGTTTTCAGCTTTTCATTGAAGTCGGTTGGCGCAGCATATTCCAGAACCCAGTATAAACCGGTTGTTTTTTTCTGGATTGGATACGCCAGTGATTTTAATCCCCAGGGATTTTCGTTTACAACCTCTCCGCCATTTTCAGTAACCAGCGAAGTGAACTTATTCTGAGCGGCTTTGAAGTCCTCTTCAGAAAGTACAGGGGTAAAAATCACCATCAATTCGTAATTCTGCATTAATCGTGTTTTTTGGTGAATAAAATTTATAATTTGGGCGGCAAAGGTAAGGCATTTAAATTACTGATGAAAAGAATTAAGCCTAATTATTCATAAATATTTGAAGGCTTTTGGAAACGAAAAAGAGCTGGCACTTTATGAAGTTTGCCAACTCTTTTCAATAATTTATCTCAAAATTCCTTTTATGGGAAAATTCCTAATTCGGCATAAGAAGTAGCTACTTTATTAATAGCGCAAACATAAGCTGCTGTTCTCATATCCGGAATGGCCGGGGTTTTTTGCCAGATGTCAACGATTTCACGGGTTGCAGTAATCATGGTTTCTTCCAGGCCGCTTCTTACCAAATCCACTTCATCAGCGCCGTGAAGGATAAAATCCCTTTCAGATGCAGTCATCTTTTTTCCGGTAAGCTCTTCTACCTGGTTTACAATATGATGATTCATATTTTCGCTGAATCTTTTTTCCAAACGGCCGTAACGTACATGGCTCAAATTTTTCAACCATTCAAAATAACTAACAGTAACACCGCCGGCATTCAGGTACATATCCGGAACAATCAAGACGCCTTTTGGATTTAAAATTTCATCAGCTTCGGGTGACAAAGGTCCGTTTGCTGCTTCTCCTACAATTTTTGCTTTTACCCGGCCAGCATTTTCTCCATTGATCACATTTTCCAAAGCAGCCGGAATTAAAATATCACAGTCCATTTCCAAAGCATCAGCTGATTTTTCAAAGTTCTCAGCACCAGGGAAATCGAGAATAGAACCTGTTTTTTTGCGATGCAGCCATACATTTTCAACATCAAGCCCTTCATAATTTTTGATAGCACCTTCCATCTCTGCAAGGCCGACAATGATTGCACCTGCCTGCTGGAAAAATAATGCAGTATGATAACCGACGTTTCCTAATCCCTGCACACAAACACGTTTGCCTTTTACTCCTGTTGGTAAACCAATCTTTTCCATCAATGTTGTCATGTTGCACACCTCAGTAAGACCATAAAAAACGCCCAATCCTGTTGCTTCTCTTCTTCCACGCACACCGCCTTGCGAAACTGGTTTTCCTGTCACACACGCAGCAGCATCAATTTCGCCCGGATGCATAGCGGTATAGGTATCAAGTATCCACGCCATTTCTCTTTCGCCCGTTCCATAATCCGGAGCCGGAACATCGGTGCCGGGTCCGATAAAGTTTTTCTTGATTAGTTCCGCAGTATAACGGCGGGTGATTTTTTCCAGTTCATAAGGTGTGTATTCCCTTGGACTTATTTTGATTCCGCCTTTGGCGCCTCCAAAAGGTACGTTTACGATTGCACATTTGTACGTCATCAAAGCTGCCAGCGCCATAACTTCATCCTGGTTTACGGCATTGCTAAAACGGATGCCACCTTTACACGGTGTTTTGTGATGAGAATGTTGAACACGATATGCTTCCAACGTTACAATTTCACCATTTTCTCTTTTGATCGGGAAGCGCATCTGGTACACACTGTTGCACTGCTTTATTTGTTGCAGAATTCCATTATCCCATTGAGTAAAAACGGCCGCTTTATCAAAGCTTTTCTCTACGTTTTCAAAAAAACTATACGGAACTTTTGATGACATGATTTTTATTTTTTAATGAAAATTTAAATGATCGATGTAACAATTATTATAACGACTTTTCTTTTTTCGATACCTTTCTGTCAATTCTGATTAGATATAAAAAGAACACCACAAGGATAACGATGCACACAGCCATTACTACATATATTTTATCATGGCTTCTCATTGTTTCGTCAACAGTAGGCGAAATGGTTTGTTGCGCCCACAAAACCGGGGAGAATAGAAATAGTATAACAGCAAAGCTTATGCGCTTTAAAAACAATTTATTCATGAATTAAATTTTTATTGACAAGCAGGCTTAAACGTATCTTTAGACTGCTGATCCAGATTCCTAAAAGCAACCAGCCAAAAACCGCAGGCCAAAAGATCAAACGCATCGTAGCATCAAGGCTGTCGCCTCCGAGCGCCGGATTTCCACCGCCTTTTGCACCTTCCATTCCTCCGGGATGAAGAGACTGTACAAGGCGTGGCAGGATCATTATTAAAGGGATATAAATAAAATAGGCGAAAATATTATAGACGGAAGAGACGCGTGCTCTTTTATCAAAATCAGTCATGGAACCCCGTAAAACGATGTAGGCCAAATAAATCAAAACTGCAATGGCAGCAGCGATCTGTTTGGGATCGTTGCTCCAGAATTCCCCCCAGGTATATTTCGCCCAGATCGAGCCGGTTGCTAACCCAAGAATTCCGAATATAATTCCTGTTTTTGCAAACTCAGATGCATAGATATCGTATTTAAGGTTTTGAGTTCTAAGATAGGCAATAGAATAAGCAAGGGATAAAGTAAGCAATCCCATTTGCCCAAACCACATGGGAACATGAAAGAAGAAATTACGAATACTTTGGTGAAGATTTCCAATAATGGGAACAGGAATCAGAAAACCGGCAGTGAAGGTTAAAAACATGAAAATAATACACAATATCTTCCACCACTTTAGTTGCATGTAGTTTTTTTTGTAGGGCAAAATTAAGGATAATATCCTTCTATTTCTTCAAATGTTTAACAAGCACTTATGTTTTTGGATGTAATTTGAAGGAAGCAACAGAGAAGTGTAAATTTTCAAAAAGTACCGATAAATCGTCGAACATGAATTATCAAATAATGAGATAAATTGATAATTTAATAAACTTAAACCTGTAGAATCAATCCCTCCATAAAAAAGGAAACAGTACAATAGATAATACAATAACCAATAAATCCAGCCCCGTTAATAAAAGAGAAATTTGTAAAATCGCTCCTTCTCTGAAAACTTCGCCATAAGCGGATTTTGATAAGCGAATCAATAACAATAATTGTGGAATAATAAGCGGAAATCCCAGTATCGCCATAATTGCCGCATTTTGATTCGCTTTTGCTGCAATTGCAGACATTAACGTAAATACCAGGCTTAAACTTAATCCTCCGAGACAAGCAATACCAATAAATTGTAATTCGTTCATTACCGGATTTCCCAATAAAATTCTAAACAGAACCAAGCTCAACAAAACCATCAAAAGCATAATTACCGTACTGTAAATTATTTTAGAAATTATAAATTGTATCGGACTTACGATTGAATAAAAATAAAGCATGCGGCCGTGGCTTTCCTGCATGAAACTTTTAGCCACCGCATTTACACACACAAACAATTGGATCATCCAAAACAGCCCGTTATAAACAGTACTTTCCGGTTGGCCCATTGCCAGGTACAACACAAAAATGGTACTGGCGACGTAAAGTAAAATTCCAAAAAAAGTATGCTGCTGCCGTAGTTCGAGCAGAAAGTCTTTTTTTAAGAGCGTGATTATTTTGGACACAATAAAATTTACAAAGATGTATTACAAACAAAACGTAAAAATACTTTTTAAATTTTCATTCGTAGACAATTCTGAAGTTTGAATAGGATTAATATGAATCCAGATAAGGCGCTTTTTTTGAATAGACAGATAAATCAATTCCAATAAAGCAACAAATAACCCTGATTTTAAATATTGTTTTAATACTTTTTTCGAATATAAATTCAACTGTTTGCCAATGTTGGCCTCCAACGCATTTATCGCTTCTATCAGGCATAGAAATTGTACCGATTTTTATTAGATTAAATAAATTTGTGATTGATAGCTATTCGTGAAAATTTAAATTAAATGACATGGAAAAACGTACCGTAAATATTGAATTAAATGACGTAACGCTAATTGGAAATCTGAATCAACCATCCAAACCGCGCGCGCTCGTGATTTTTGCACATGGAAGTGGCAGCAGCCGTTTAAGTGCGAGGAATAAATATGTAGCGGATATTTTAAATGAACATCATATTACAACCTTGCTTACCGACCTTTTAACGCCTCAAGAAGATGAGGTTTACGAAAACCGTTTTAATACCGATCTATTGACGGACAGATTGATTAGAGTCACAGAAAAAATGCTGGAGCAAATTGCCTTTGACGTTTTACCGATTGGATATTTTGGCGCCAGTACAGGAGCAGCGTCGGCTTTGGACGCGGCCGCTTTTCTTGGCGATACAGTGAAGGCTATTGTGTGCCGTGGAGGAAGGGTAGATATGGCTAAAAACTTATCAAAGGTAAGAGCGGAAATTTTATTAATTGTTGGCTCCCGTGATTTACCGGTCATCGATTTGAATCAGAAGGCGTATGAGTCTATTCGTACAGAAAAGAAGATGCACGTTGTAGAAGGTGCTTCACATTTGTTTGACGAGCCGGGTACTTTGGATGAAGTAGCAAATATAGCAGCAGATTGGTTTGAACTGCATTTATGCAATCGGACGCTTACTGAAAACACTCATTAGTTATGTATTTTAGCAACAGATTTGATGCGGCTATGTAGCTTTCAAAAAAACTGGATAAATACAGAGGGCAAGACGGAGTGATTCTTGATGTACCCCGCAGTGGTTTTCCCATTGGCTTTTACCTGGCCCCGTACCTTCATTTTCAACTGGGTCTGTTGATGACTAAAAAACCCGGCCATCCTTTTAACGAAGAATTCGCAATAGGAGCGGTCGGTTTAGAAGATTCAATTAGTGAAGACACTGAAAATGTGCCGCCCGACCATATAAAATAGACAACTTCGGAAATTCATGAACAATTAAAAAAGCGTTATAAAGATTTTATGGGTGAAAAAGAACCTGTGGATTTGAAAGCGAAAATTGTCATTGTCGTCGATAATGGTATTGCTGCCGGCCGTACAATTCTGCATCTTTTAAAAGAATTGAATGCACGAGGTCATGCAGCATAATTCTTTTCTTACATTTTTTTCATAATTAATAGACATCGTTCTAAAATTTATTTTTGCCAAAACGTCCCATCTATTTCCTTTGAATATGATTAAAGCCATTTTTGAAAAAAGTTTAAAAAAATCTGCACATGAAAATACTTGAATCCTTTTATCTTCGTTCTAATGACAAAGTTTTTAATAATAGGTCTTGGCAATCCTGGGAACGAATATGCCCACACAAGGCATAACATCGGATTTGATATTTTAAATGCTTTTGTTTTGAAAAATAATGCGTTTTTCCAATCTGCAAGATTGGCAGAAGTAGCAGAAATAAAATTTAAAGGGAAAATATTTGTTTGTATCAAACCAACTACTTTTATGAATCTCAGCGGAAGAGCTGTAAAATACTGGTTGGATAAGGAAAAAATTTCCATTGAAAATTCTTTGACAATAGTGGATGACCTCGCACTTCCTTTAAGTAAATTAAGATTACGAAAAAGAGGTTCCGATGCGGGTCACAACGGTTTGAGAGACATTCAGAATATATTGGGAACTGATGAATATCCCAAATTGCGTTTTGGGATTGGAAATCAATATCCAAAAGGTATGCAGGTAGAGTTTGTTTTGAGTCGTTGGTTGCCCGAAGAATTGCCTTTAGTAAAATTAAAAATCGAAAAAAGCGTTCAAATAATTGAGGAATTTGCCACCGTTGGAATTGACAGAACGATGAGTGATGTAAATAATCTCACTTTTATTTGATAAATTCACAGATAAATTCTTTTTTAAATTTGTTTTTTATATTTTCGCAAAAACTTTGAAAAGCCCTGACTAAACCTGATTGAAATGAAAATATTTTGTATAGGGCGTAATTATGCCGATCATGCTAAAGAAATGGGAAGTGCAGCTCCTGACGAACCCATTATATTTATGAAGCCAAAGAGCGCACTTGTGCAGGGCCATACTCCATTCTATTACCCGGAATTTACAAATGATCTTCACTATGAAGCGGAGCTGGTAGTACGTGTGAGTAAAAACGGGAAATACATCCAGGAAAAACACGCATCTAATTATTACAACGCCATTACTGTAGGTATTGACTTTACCGCGCGCGATATTCAACAGGAACTAAAAGAAAAAGGCCTTCCGTGGGAGAAAGCAAAAGCTTTTGACAACTCTGCTGCCGTAGGAAAATTTATCGATTTTACATCCGGGATTGATAAAAAGAATATCAATTTTTCTTTAGCTAAAAATAGAGAAATTGTGCAAAACGCGAATTCCGGATCGATGATTTTTTCAATAGATAAGATCGTTGCCAATATCTCAAATTATTTTTCGATTAATATCGGTGATCTTATTTTTACCGGCACGCCTGCAGGA
>JAHEZB010000091.1 GCA_023251285.1 Chitinophagaceae bacterium
GAAAAATTATTATTTCCGGATTATCATTATTTTCTAAACATTGGTGGCATCGCGAATATTTCTATCAGCAACAAACAAATAAATAACCCTGATTCTTCTTCTGACAAAAATGACATAATTGCTTTTGATATTTGTGCAGCAAACCGCGTTTTGAATATGCTTTCCTTAGAAAAAAATAAAGCGTACGACGAAGATGGAAAAATGGCTTCGGCAGGAAAAATAAATGAAGCGCTTTTACAGAAAATAAATTCACTGGAATATTTTTCGCTTCCTTATCCAAAATCCCTGGCGAATAGTTTTGGAACGGATATTATTTTTCCTATGATCAAATCGTTTAATCTTACTACCGAAGATTCTTTGGCGACTTATACAGAGCATATTTCTATTCAAATTAAAGATGCGCTTCAATCTTATTTTTCAAAAACAGACATTCAACAATTGATGATAACCGGCGGAGGTGCCTTCAATAAATTTTTAGTAGAAAGAATTTCGAAGCATTTACAGGAAATTAATTTTGAAGTTATTATTCCTGAAGATGATGTGGTCATTTATAAAGAAGCTTTGATCATGGCATTGCTTGGAACACTGCGTTGGCGTGAACAATATACCGTTTTATCATCAGTAACCGGCGCAAAAAGAAACAGCATCGGCGGTGCTTTATGGCTTGGTACAGAAGCATAAATTTCTTTTTTGTTTAAGAAATATTTGTGCGCGTCTCTGCTAATTTTCATTATTTTTCATGCTGAAAAAATACTATGATGAAAAGACATTTTGCGCTGATAATTCTTGCAGTAACTTTTTTATTTGCCTGTAATGAAAATGATTCGTCGCAGCAGAAAAAAGAAAGTTATGAACTAACCAAGAAAGAATTATTATCAAAAGAACAAAAAGACCCAACCGCTTTTATTTCTATAAGCGGGCATAATAAAAAAAATATTGTTGGCCAAACCGTCGTAAGGGGCACTTTGACCAACAAGGCTTCTATCGCAGTTTTTAAAGATGTTGATATCAAATTATCTTTTTATTCTAAAACAAAAGCGCTTTTGGAAACCGATAAAGAAACCATTTTTGATATTCTTGAACCGGGAGACTCTAAAGATTTTAAAACCAAATATTTTGCGCCAAAAGGCACTGACAGTGTAGGCTTGCTGGTGCTCGGCGCCAAAGTGATTGCACATTAAAGAATGTCAGTAAAGAAAGAAATAACTGCGATTCTTAATTTTCTTTTTTAAAAAATTAAACTGTAATGGGATTGAAAATATTTTTATCATTTGCTGTTTTTCTTTTTACAGCAACTAATATTTCTGCACAATCAAAAAAGTTTCGCGTCGTAGCTTATTATGGCGGAAGGGCTACCATGGTTGATAGTTTTCCAATTGAAAAACTGACACACATTATTTTCAGTTTTGCACATTTAAAAGGAAACGAATTGCACATCAACAATGCGCGCGATACGGCAACCATCCAAGCGATGATCAAATTAAAAACAAGAAATCCGGAATTAAAAGTTTTGATTTCTCTTGGCGGATGGAGTGGTTGTGCCACCTGCTCCGATGTTTTTTCTTCAAAAAAAGGAAGGAAAGATTTTGCAAGATCGGCAAGCCAATTATGCAAATACTTCGGTGCAGATGGAATAGACCTGGATTGGGAATATCCGGCGATTGTTGGTTTTCCCGGACACAAATATCAACCATCGGATAAAACTGGTAAAACAATTGAGAAAGACCCTGGGCAAAAAGCAGGAAATAACTTTTGCAGCCGGCGGTTTCAAACAATATATTGATTCCTCTGTTGAATGGAAAAAAGTGGTGAAGAAAATAAACTTCGTAAACCTGATGAGTTATGATTTGATAAATGGATATGCTTCTGCAACCGGCAATCAAACTGCGTTATATAGCACTCCTCAGCAATTTGAATCAACTGACCAGGCAGTAAATCAACTGATAAATTTGAAAGTTCCTAAAAATAAAATTGTGATTGGGGCTGCCTTTTACGGCAAGGTGTGGGAAAATGTTGCAGACACTGCAAACGGTCTTTATCAAAACGGCAAATACATTGGCAACATCATGTTTAGAAATTTCGATACACAAATGTCCGTGGACAGTGGCTTTGTAAATCATTGGGATAGCGTAGCGAAAGCGCCTTATTCTTATAATGCTGAAAAAAGACTTTTTGTTACTTACGACGACAAGCAATCAATAGCGCTAAAAACGAAATATGCAATTCAGCGCGGCCTTGGAGGCATAATGTTTTGGGAACTTGCTTATGATGCCGTTAACGACGGGCTTTTGCAGGTAATAGATGATACAATAAAAAAGTCTCTGCAGCGAAAGTAAAACAGGTGCATAGCACATTCTGTGAAAAAATACCGCAGAAATCCTTAACAAATCCTTATCTCTTCTTCATTAATCTTTCTTTCATTTTTTATCTCTCATATTCAGAACGGCTGTAAAACCCGCTTCCAATTTTAATATGAAAAATAAAATTTTACTTATCGTTGCTGTCCTTATTTCAAGTGTCAGTTTCGCACAGACCACTCCTTCTTTCGGTGTAAAAGCAGGAATTCTATCATCTGGCATTCGCGGCGATGCTGTTGATAATTTGAATAATATTCTCGATTTCACTAAAGGTGGAATTACTACAAAAGATTACACCGGCTTCTATGCCGGAGGTTATGGAAGCATTCCTGTAACTGAAAACTTTTCTATCGAGCCTGGTATTTATTATTCGCTTAAAGGTTATGAATTAGACGGTTCTTTAAATTTAAAAGGCCTTGATTTTTTGGGTGCTAATGCCAAAGCCATTTTGCAATCTCAATACGTAGATGTTCCTCTTTTATTGAAAGGAAATTTTGGTGGCTTCCAGATTTTTGCAGGGCCACAAATTTCTTACCTCGCTTCAGCAAATCTGAAAACGACCGCCGGAGTTTTAGGCATCAATTTATTAAACAAAACGATGGATGCCACTTCGCAATTTAACCGTTGGAATGCCGGGGTTACAGGAGGCATCGGCTATCAATTTTCGAATGGTCTCAATATTTCTGCTTCATACGATTATGGTTTATCAAAAATGGACGCCAACCATCGTGTAAATGCGTATAACAATGCTATCAAATTAGGAATAGGAATTACCTTCTGAAATCACAAAAACTCCCGGCTTTGACACCGGGATTTTTTTGCAACAAATGAAATTAAGAAGTTCAAATGCGGTTTTGAAAAAAATACTATTATACATGAAGAGAGGTTTACGCCTCTCTTTCTTATTGAAACGAAAAAACGCGCAATTGTTCATCTTTTAAAACATAAATCCGGTGGGAGTTGATTTTGATAGCTGTATTATTTTGCAATTGAGGAGGCAATTTATAAGCAACCACATCGGGTAATGGTGGCGTGTATTTATAAATATTTTCTTTATCAAACCCATAAATATTTTTGCCAAAAACTTCCATATCTGTCCAGTTTAAAAAAGTAAGTTTACTTTTAAAACTTCCATAATAATCAAAAATATAAATGCCTTTTTGAGGATCATATAAATAAACAAATCCATCACGGTCAATGATCTTTACAGGATCAGGAACGGAATCAAAAAGTAAGCGAAAATCAACCGTTTCGGAAAGCAGATTCCCGTTATCGTCGATCTTTTTTAATTTATTATCCTGCTCATCAAAAAGCCAGATATTGCTATCATAAGAACTGGTAACAGCATGGACACGAAAAATATTTTGTTTTCGCAAATTGATCGAAGTAACGATATTCAAATATTTATCAAGCAACACAATGGTAGAAAAATTTTGATAAAAAAGAATCGTCTTCCAGGGATTTTCTGCATCTACATACGATAGTTTTCCATACCTGGTTACTTCATTAAAAACGCCAACAGAATCTCCTTGTTCGTTGTATTTTTTCAATTGATTTTCGGGAGTTATCAGGTAAAGGGCGCCGATATTATCTACAGAAAATGAAGAAACAGCGAAGGGAATTTCTTGTATGAAACGAAATGCAGAATCTTTTTGAGCAAGTGACGACGTGGCGACAGCAAACCAACAAATAAGCAGGAAAATCTTTTTCATGATTGATGATATTTCAGTGAAAGAATTTCACCGTCAAAAACCGCGTAAGTAAAATATTTTATCCAATCGCCCAAATTGATATAAACACTTTCATCGTTCAATTTATATTCAATTGGCAGGTGCCGGTGTCCAAAAATAAAATAATCAACGTGTTTTTTTTTCAAAACATCTTTTGCATAAATAATCAGCCACTCCTTATCATCACCAAGAAAATGTTCGTCTTCTGATCCGGTAGCGGCACGACTTTTACGGCTGAAATAATCTGCAATTCCAATTCCTGCGGATGGATGAAGCATTCCAAAAAGGCTTTGTGAAAATTTACTTCTAAAAACTTTTTTCATCATTTTATAACGATGATCACCTGGGCCTAATCCATCTCCATGACCGATCAAAAACTTTTTTCCGTTAAAATCGAATTCTTTTGGGTCATGAAACACTTCAATGTTAAGTTCTTTTTCAAAATATCCGTTCATCCACATATCGTGGTTGCCGACAAAAAAATACAGGGCAATACCGCTATCGGTTAGTTCTGCAAGCTTGCCAAGGATTCTTACAAATCCTTTTGGCACTACTTTTTTGTATTCATACCAAAAATCGAAAAGATCACCCAAAATGAAAATGATCTCCGCATCATTTTTTATTTCATCCAGAAATTTTACAATGCGTTTTTCGCGAATAAGACTTGTTTCATGATCGGGCGCACCAAGATGAAAATCTGAAAGAAAGTATATTTTTTTGCCGGGTTTAAGTTGCATTTAAAATTCAGTAAACATTAAAAAAAGTATTTGCCTATTTTGCTTGGTAATTTTTTATTCTAAAAGCACTTCATGCTTAACGAAGTGCAAGCGAATCAATTTGGGCTTTTTATCCTCATCAAAATGGCAGCTTACCGCCTCTTTTACATTCCTTATAATTCATCATAAGTTTCTCCATCGGTAAAAATACTTTCTTCTAATGCTGTTGCAAAAAATCCGCCTTCATAATCCTCTTCAACTAAAAAAATTATTTCTATCATTTCAACCTTTTTTAAGTAAAATGAGAAAGTTGTCACACCTATTCAACGAGCAATGTTCTATCAATCAAAAATACATAAACTTCCTTTGGTCCATGAACGCCTACAACCAGCGTTTTTTCAATGTCTGCAGTTCGGCTTGGCCCTGCAGCAAATGTGATGAATGAAGGAAGATTATTTCCATATTTTTTTTTCAGATCTTTGAGCGCATCACGTGTATCGAACACCAATTGGTCAGTATAAGCAATGCAAATGTGAACCGGAGCATAAGCACTGACTGTGCGACCGCTTTGTTGTGCACTGCTCATTACAATAGCGCCGGTTCTGGCCACCAGGTAATTGCAGGAAGTAATGGCGGCATCGCAATTTGCCAATGATGATTTTTTTATTGTTGGAAATTCTTCCGTTTTAAATAAGTTTAAAAGGTCGTTCTCCTTACAATACACATTTTCCCATTTTTGCTCAACGATTAATTTCTTAATTTGATTTTTTGCATCTGTTTCATTCATACAAAAGGCAAATTTGCCCAACAGTTTTGTAAACTCTTCAGCAAAAATAATTTCCAGTTCTTCTGCCGGCGGCTGAAAAACTGAGCTCGTTCCCTCGCTTTTCGGAAAAGGCAAAGGCGTTGAATTACTCAACGCCTCTCTTATTTTTTTTAAAATTTTTTCTTTAGAAGAAGAAACTTTCATTTTGGTTATTTAACAGGTGCTTCATTCGTATCTAAATGTATTGGTGATTCTACAACCGCTTCTTTTGGATTGTCTACAAAATCCAACGCCTTTTTATCTTCATACGGCCTTTTACCAATTAATGCTTCCACATCACTCTTGAACAATACTTCTCTTTTTAATAATTCCTGCGCTATAATTTCCACTTCTTTTCTCCTTTCATTCAATAGTGCTTTCGTTCTTTCAAAAGCAATTACTATTAATTTACGCACTTCCTCATCGATCATTTTTCCTGTCTCTTCGCTAAAAGGTTTCTGGAAAGCATTTTCCTGTGAAGGATCGTAATAGCTTACATTTCCTATCTTATCATTCATACCATATACGGTAACCATCGAATAAGCCATTTTCGTTACCTGCTGCAAATCGTTACTTGCTCCTGTTGATATTTTCCCAAAAAAGATCGTCTCAGAAGCACGTCCGCCAAGGGTCATGCATATTTGGTCGAGCAATTGGTCGGTATTATATAGATACTGTTCTTTTGGAGTGTATTGTGCATAACCTAATGCTGCTGTACCTCTTGGAACAATCGTTACTTTTAATAACGGGTAAGCGTGTTCTAAAAACCATCCACAAATGGCATGACCGGCTTCATGATAGGCAATGATCTCTTTTTCTTCCGGTAGAATAATTTTATTCTTCTTTTCCAATCCGCCGATCACCCGATCAATTGCATCCTGGAAATCATTCATATCAACTGCTTCTTTTCCATTGCGCGCAGCGATCAATGCTGCCTCATTACAAACGTTGGCAATATCAGCCCCTGCAAAACCGGGAGTTTGCTCGGCCAGCTTGTGTGTATCCAGCGTCTGTGAAACTTTAATAGGAATGAGGTGAACTTTAAATATTGCTTCACGACCAACCAGGTCAGGACGGTCGATGCTTATTTGCCTGTCAAACCTTCCAGGACGTAATAAAGCACTGTCCAAAACATCCGGTCTATTAGTGGCTGCAAGAATAATAATTCCCAAATCTGTTCCAAAACCATCCATTTCTACCAGCAATTGATTGAGCGTATTTTCTCTTTCATCATTGCTCATCATCATATTTTTTCCTCTCGCACGGCCTATAGCATCAATTTCATCTATAAAAATAATACACGGCGCTTTTTCTCTTGCCTGTTTGAAAAGATCCCTCACACGGCTAGCACCAACTCCTACAAACATTTCTACGAAATCACTTCCACTAAGGCTGAAAAAAGGAACCTGTGCTTCACCAGCCACCGCTTTTGCCAACAACGTTTTACCGGTTCCCGGAGGGCCAACTAATAGCGCCCCTTTCGGAATTTTACCACCAAGGTTGGTATATTTTTTAGGATTTTTTAGAAAATCGACAATTTCCATTACTTCCACTTTTGCTTCGTCCAGGCCGGCAACATCGCTAAAATTGATATTCACACGGGTACCTTTTTCGAAAAGTGTT
>JAHEZB010000092.1 GCA_023251285.1 Chitinophagaceae bacterium
TTTTTTTTTCGAGGTTGATTGACTCCTTTTGTTTTTGGTCAATCATAACTACAGGCGTCTTAACAGCAGCACGGTTTTCCCCAAGTTCATTCCCAGGATTAGCTTTCAGATACTGATCCTTTTCAAACCTGCTTAACTGCCTTCCATTGGCGTCATAAACATTTATTGCTTTAAACTGAGGATTGGCCTCGATGAACATCGGTGTTTCTTTACCATCCTTAATAAAATTAACCGCCTGCCTGTTTCCTTTCTCCAAACTTTGAACAAGCTGCTTTTCTTTTTCTTCAGGCAATTTTACTAGATCCAATTTCCCAAGTTCAGAAGCTAAATTGAATCCATATTTCTCTGCATGAAATTGCTTTGTTTCAAAACGATTGTTTACTGCATTTTTAGAGAAATCAAGTTTAATCCATGCGGCATATCTTTCACCTTCCTTGTTGGTCAAATCTTTTAAAACAGAACGGCCGTCAAGCAAATTATATGCTTCCTTATAAGTCACTCCTCTCCCATTGTTCAAATAGAAAGACTGGCTCATGTCGTGCCCGTTATCCTTGGTAAGTCGCGCTTCATAAGAATTGAAGAAATACATATCGGATGAAGGCGATTGCTTAAAATGTAAATTCAATTCCATATTCCCCTGAAACATTTTTTCATTCAGTTTTAATTGAAATTCCGGTTTTCCTTCCTTCAATCCATTTTCAAGATCTGCATTTAGCTTTTCACCAAAGCCCATGTATTTAAGGTTATCCTTTAAATACTTTAGATTTTTTTCATTCATAATTGATACATTTTATTTGATTAAAGATTATTTCAAATCAGGTAACAGGGTCGCATGAATCATTTTATTATTTCCCACTTTCATTAATAGATTTCTGCCTCCATCTTGCTCACGGATATCAATAACAAGTTGGCTTCCATTAGGAATCGTAAACTTTTTAATAGCCGCTACAATAACTGAACTTGAATTTGCCTTGATGGATTTGGTATTGCCGGCCGTAATAACGGGCAAAATTTCATTTTCCTGAAAGGCAGTCCTTTTAATTTTCTTTTTATCGGAGAGATAAAAATGTAAAAAATCCAAGTCATAATCGATCGCGCTTTTGTTGATTATTTTCAATTGATAATAAATGATATTATCCTTAACATAAATGCCTGTCACTTTTGACATAACGCCCCAGCTATGATCCTTAATACCATGAATATTGGCAGGGTTATCTAAAATATCTTTTGCATAAAAAGAAGCGCTTTCCGGATCTTTAACCGGCAAATGGTAAATTAAACGAAGTGGGTCAGCCTCGTAATTGATATCAAAACCATATAACGTTCCATCCTCTGTGACCACACTCAGATTTGTGGCACTAAAATTCTTTATTGCCGCTTTTACTAACAAAATATTCTTAGCCTCCATGACCTGTTGAACCAATATGTCTTTCGTTCCCCTATCGACGTGTTTAATAGTAAAAGGAAATATCAAGGAGGTAGTTTTATCGGATGTTATAGATATTGACGTTATCTGACCAGCACAGGAAAATATAATTCCCATCCCATATAATAAGATGATTAATTGTTTCATGATGTTTTAATTTTAAGTATTAGTAATATTTTTTTCTTTCAACAAAATCCTGTAACCTGCCTTTACAAACACTTTCACCTGCCGCGCTTTTTTTGTTAATAATGTTCTCGCAGCATCAATACCAGCAGAAGTAATTTTTGCTTTCACGGAAGGATCATAGGAGCCTATGTTCATTGACTGCAATGAGTTTTCATAAGATCCTTTTGCTGCATCTCTTGTAATTGAACCTGGAATATAAACTCCCGCAAGCCCGTCCATGTCATAAACTTCGAGATTCACCGG
This sequence comes from Chitinophagaceae bacterium, assembly GCA_023251285.1. Taxonomy (GTDB): domain Bacteria; phylum Bacteroidota; class Bacteroidia; order Chitinophagales; family Chitinophagaceae; genus Ginsengibacter. The sequence continues at coordinate 1,856 of JAHEZB010000092.1, forward strand.
GTATATCGAACTACCTGATTTTATAGATTTAATTTCGATTTTTAGTCTTTCCCCATCAATCGAACTTTTACCATAAATGAAACTCCCTTTTCCTATCAACACATCATTGATGTAGATGTCATTCGAAAGACGCATTTTAATTGTCGAGCCCGAAACGATGGTTTGATTCTGATCGATAACCGCCTCAACGGCATTATTTACTGCGGAGAGATTTTTGCGTTCTAGTCCATAAAAACCTACTCCATTATTATCTTCCTCAACTGTGTCAAGCAGACTGACGGAAGCGCCGGCGTTCATCTTTGCAATTCGTAAAAATGATTTTTGAGATTCATCTGTATGGATACGCTCCTGAACTCTATCCGGATGCTGAATATCCAGAATCTTTTCCATCATAGAATTTAACTGGGTTAATTCGGGGTCTTTTTCTGAATCGTTGTTCATATTTTTCATCAAATTTTCTAATCGTTCATTACCCCGCTGCTCATAAGATGCATCTTCACTTTCAGGTGATACGTCGATTGATTTTTGCAAATGGTCAGAATGCAATTGCACATTTAAGTCATGTAATTTCTGGTAAACCTTCTTCTCAATAGGATCCGAATAGCTCATCGATTTACGAGGTTCAGGTGGGTAAATAAAAGATTCTGAATCGATGACGGTGTCCTCATAAAATGATTGTTGAAACAAAGGATCATTTTTCATTTCTTCTCTGATTTTTGCTGAATCTTTTTCAGCATTTTCATAAAAACTTAATTTGGTCTCTCCTGCCACATCTTTCACATGTGCGTTAGGCAATTGAAGATTCAATCCTTCATGAATTCTTCGCTCTTTAATAGCACCTTTACCACCACCGAATGCCCAAAAGGCCAGCGTTAATAAAGGAACAATTAGCAAGGGCAAAAAAAGCAGTGCCTTGACTTTCCGGGAATCTTGATTTTCCATAATTTTATTTTTTTATTTGTTTTTGATATATCGCTTCTACCATTTCTATTGAATCTGAAAGATGCGGCCTTATGGTAAAAAGACTATCCCTGTCTTTCATTGATAAAGTGTCCAGGTAAAATTTAAAATCCTGAATTTGCTTCAACTCTTGATCAGAAAGCCTTGGATAAGTAGTAGTATGTTTCAGCAACGAACGAACTTTTATTGGAGAAACCGTATAGTAGAAACGTTCATTGTTTCCCACACTGCAGAAAATTAATATGCTGCACTCAGAAGCCACAATGAAACAAAAAAGCATCAGAAAAAATTTCTTTTTCCCTAAAGAATACATATCTGTTTTCTCTTGAAGAAAATTTGAAAGATCTATTAGCTTTTGATTAAAATCTGTAAGTATTTTTCGAATGAAGAGCGGTAATTCAAGCTCTGTTTTCTTTTTATTCTTTTTCATCTGTTTATGGTTTTTATATCTTTATTTTCTATCGTATTCCATTTCTCGATTAAAAACCCATGAGGATTATTATCTGATCTTGAGACATCGCGCAGGTAACCTTCGGTTAATAAGCTTCTGGTTGTTATCGTACTGGGCCGGGTGATCTTTTCAGTGGCATAACACTTAAAGTAAAATGGATAAGTTTCCACATTGATAAAAACACTGTCAACATTAATTTCCTGCCTAATATTTCCGGAAATAATTCCTGCGTAATAATTGTTTTCCTTTAATGATTCATACACTTGCTTAGCAGAAGCGTCCGCGAGATATAGCGCTTTATTAATGTTGGATTGGATGACCTTTTCATCAGGATCAAGACTGAAAAAATATTGATGAAACATCTTTACATGATCCCTTGCCTCAACAGGAATGTTTTCTTTCCGATCGGCTGCAAAGGCTTGCAGCGCCTTACCATTTGTGAGCACATAGACTCTAGATTGCACTTCTGACGTTTCTTTGAAACAGCTGTAAATTGTGTAACAACAAATAACGGAGCACAACAAAATAATCATTAATGAGAAGCTCCTAACTTGCCTGAATGCAGCATCAATATTTTTTGCTTTCTGAAACATTATTTACCATTTATTTTGTCTTTGAAATAATTATCTGATACTCCATTATTCGTCATACTGTTTGAAATCCTGTTGGCTGTATTGCCAAATGAATCGGCTACCATCGCCACGCCGCCGGAAACAGTATTAATTGTTTTTGATGCGGAGGAACTAAACACAGAATTGACTCTATACAGGAGTGTATTTCCACCACCTGCATGAACAATATAATTGGCCACAGATGGGACACTGAAATATCCAATGATGCCGATGATCATAAAAATTAAATATGCTGTGTCGGTACTAGAAAAAAATGTATCACCATTTTGATTAATTTGCTGGATATCCAGTGCAATCATTTTTTCCTGAACTTTCCCGATAATAGATCCGAATATGTTAGCAACCGGCAACCACAGAAAGATGTTGATGTAACGCGCAATCCAGATCATCAGCGTATGCGCAAGTCCGTCAAAAACGGCAATCCCAAAAACCAACGGCCCAAGTATGGCCAGGACAATTAAATAAAATGTTCTGATCGTATTAATGCACAATGCTGCGGCCATATATAGCACATGCAATACCTCACTCATCCATTCTTTCACACTATTTCGAAAATTGTACTCCGCCTTTGCCATCGCAAATTTGATGTCATTGCCTATCCCTTCCATCCATCCTTCATCAGAAGGATCTTCGCCCGGATGAGTATATTGATACCACTTGTCACGGTCCCCACTGCCGTTTTCACCAACATACATTTGCCAAACAGTGGACTTCTGAATTGCTTCTTCCTTCTGTTTTAAGAGATTTTCAATTGCTGCATCTGAATTGCCTACCATCCCGGCAGTCGCTGTCACTGTTGGGCTTAAAACACCGTTTATCATGGCAATAACAGTGGGGAATATAAGTACCGCGAATCCAATTACAAAAGGTCTGAATAGTGGATAGAAATCTATTGGTTCAGCTCTTGAAATATGCCCCCAGACCCTTGACGCAATGTACCACGTGGCAGCAAATCCTGCCAACCCACGTCCAACACCAATGAGCTGTGAACATAACGGTAACATCTCTTCATACAACTTCTGTAATACCTGCTGAAGTCCACCAATCTCGTTGCCGAGGCTTTGAGCCAATAATACTTTTGGAATCAATCCCACTGCCATGCATAGCATGACTCTTACACACTTTCTCATCTTAATTATTGTTTACTCTTTACTCGTTTATATCATAAAGATGGTTCACTGTTGAAAGATCATTTTTTTCTTTTAGCCTTTGCACGCAAAGCATTTGTGCTTGATTATTAAAATGGCGCAGAAAGGTTAATTGTTGTGAAATTTCTTTCCACACTGCATCAATAGAATTTATTCTCTCATCATCAGACATACGTAGTTTTCCGGTTGTAATTACCATTATCAATGTTTGAAGGTTGTCAACAGAATGATTAAAAAGATTAGCATAAACTTTGTCCAAATATGTAAGTTCATCAACGGAAAATTCTCCACTTTCTTTAAAATGCCTTAAGGCATGTTTACATTCTCTGACAATGCTTAATTGCGCATCAGTAATGTCTTTAATCCTTATATAATTTTTTACAGCCGGGCTAACTTCGACTAAACTCTTAAGAAAAATATCGTGCAGATTAAAATTTCCTTCTGAAATATTTTTAATGGTTGTATAACCACGTGATACAATCTGATAGCCATCTTTTAATTCACTAAGAATATTTTTTAACTGCGTTAATTTTTCAACATCCAACAATAATTGTTGTATCGCCTGGCTTTGACTAAAACTTTGGCTACTTAAAAAAAATAATAACAACACAATCCAAACACACCTTTTCATAAACTTTTATTTATAGGTTAGTAGATTCCGAAATCTTCCCTTAATATTCTTACATCATTTTTATCTTTGATTCGTTGAATACCAAGTGTATTGGTTTCGTTTCGAAAATGCTGAAGGAATACATACTTGTCCTGCATTTGATCATATAGCTGATCAACAATTTTTATACGCTCCTCATCCTTCATTTCAAAACTTCCATCTTTTAAAACAACCGTCAACTGATCAATAATTTTTCCGCATTCATCCAATAAATTTTCAAATACTTTTAGTGAATAACCTATTTCAGCAACTGAAAACTGCCGGCTCTGCTTCATTTCCTTTTTTTGTTTGTCGCAAGCGTTTAATATTACTGTTTTCAACAAAATAATAGCTGCAATTTTCGTGTATGATTTTACCTGGGGATTTACTTTTTTGAGAGAACTGAAATACAATTCATGCAAGTCTAAATCTCCTTTTTTTATTCTATGAATAAATTCCAAACCTGTACTTGTGATATTATACCCCTCTTTTAATGACTGGTTATAAACCTGTAAGGCAGCGATTTGCTCAACCAAATATTGAATCTGCGTTTTTTTCTGTTTAAACCATTCATCAAAAGTTTGTGACTTAACCCAAGAAGTGGAAAAGCATATCATAATTAATAATAGAAATTTTTCAATTATCATTTTATTCAATCCCATATAATTGTTTTACAATTGAAATTTCATGTTCATCGTTTGACCGTTGAATAGACAGTTGAATGTTCTCACTATTGAATCTTCTGAGATCATCATAATTCGTCTGCATCCTACGAGCTGCATCGTCAATAATTTCCATCCTGCTGCCATCAGACATCTGTGTGGTAAAAGAATTAATTACCAGGGAAACCTGCTCAAGGTTTTTTAAACTCTCTTCAATCATACCTGTATAAATTTTGCCAATATACGCTACCTCATCTGCCGTGAAATGTCCATCATGTTTTACTCCCTGCCAAGCTCTATGGTATTCCCTGACCAAAGCTGATTGCTGATTTATTATCTCTTTCACCCGGAAGTAGTAAGTCAAAACATTTTTCACTTTCCATAATTCGTCAAAATAATTCTGATACAAATCTTTTTGCTTTTGCACCCAATCTCCGATTTGGGATAATTTTAATTTCGACATTGCATTCTCAACAACCTTTTGTGCATTCTGTAGCCATATGGTTTTTGTTTGCAACCTTTGAATTTTTAAATCAATAGCCACAATTACTTTTTTGATTCCCTCTTTTATAACTTCAGTGATAGGATCCTGAGCTTTAGCGCCCATTCCTTGAAGCAAAAAACATAAGCACACCAAAAACTTTTTCATCAGTTAACTTTTTTATAAACACTTTCACCTACCATTAGCAATTGCGCTGACGGCTTGAACGTTAGCACTTTTCCCCGTTTTAATTCTTTTAATGCTTCCTCTTTTTCATCAAATATTGCAGTCCACTTTTCTTGAAAAGCTTCAGGGGGCAATAAACTGCCGTTAACAATTCTCTGAAAAACGCCATTT
>JAHEZB010000093.1 GCA_023251285.1 Chitinophagaceae bacterium
TGATTGTTTTCATTTTAACTGAATAAATTATTGATATACTGATTTCATTAAAGTTGAAGGTAAAACCGATACCTTAAAAAGCTGTCTTATCTACTTCTGACAGGGTTTTTGTTCCTGTCAAGTCCGGGACAAGTCCGGCATATGCCGGACTTGTCCCGGACTTGATACGGCTGAAATACCTATTTGGTTACTACCAAATAGCTGTGAAAGGCGGAAATGAAACCTATTTCTAACTTTCAACTTTTAACAAATAACCTTCGAGTTCTTCCATCATTTTCAAACTACCGATAAAAAACGGCGTTCGTTCATGCAATTCTGTAGGCACTTTGTCAAGAATTCGTTGTGTGCCGTCAGTCGCTTTTCCTCCCGCTGCTTCAATCATGTAAGCCAATGGATTGCATTCGTACAGCAAACGAAGTTTTCCCTTTGGTTTTTCTTTTGTTCCCGGATACAAAAATATTCCGCCACGGATCAAATTGCGATGTACATCACTCACCATACTGCCAATATATCTTTGCGTGTACGGGCCGCCGTTGGTTTTATTTTTTCTCTGGCAGCATTCAATATATTTTTTTATCTCTTCAGAAAAGCTGTAGTAATTTCCATGATTTACTGAATACATTTTCCCATTTTCCGGGCATTTTATATTAGGATGGCTCAGGCAAAATTCGCCAATTGACTGATCTAAGGTAAATCCGTTCACACCTCTTTTTGTAGCGTATACCAAAATGGTTGATGAGCCATAAATAATGTAACCTGCTGCCACCTGCCGGTTCCCTGCCTGAAGAAAATCTTTTTTGGTGACAGGAGTTCCTGTTTCTGTTACTCTTCTATAAACGCTGAAAATCGTACCGATAGAAACATTTACATCAATATTGCTGCTGCCGTCCAGCGGATCGTACATGCAGATATATTTAGAATTTCTGCTGATTTCATTGTCAAAAATGACAAAATCATCCAATTCTTCACTTGCAATTCCGGCACAACTGATACCATGTCGCAATACCCTGGTGAACTGATCATTCGCAAATACGTCCAGCAATTTCACCTCTTCTCCCTGCACGTTGACATCTCCTGTTTCACCGAGAATATCTACGAGGCCTGCTTTATTGACTTCCACATTTACCCGTTTCGCAGCAAGACCGATATCTCTTAAAAGTCCCGCCAATTCACCGGTTGCTTTCGGAAAAGCACGCATTTCGCGGATCGTGAATTCATCGAGCGTTAATACTTTTCTGTTTACCATAAAAGAATTTTCGTTAGATTTTTTTAGCGAACAAAAATAGGGGATTGACGGTTACGTTTAGAAGAGTTTAGGTGCTCGAAGAAGTTTAGATGGTTTAGAAAGGTTAGATGAGCTTAAAGAAGTTTGCTTAAAAAGAAAATAGAAAAAACGGTTATTTGTTTGTTGGCTGCAGGAAAAATAAAAATGTAATTTCAGGCTGTACGAGAATTGTACCCGATATAATCAATTGTTTTTTCAGTAAAATTTATTTTCTTTTTATCCTATCTTTGCGGCCTAAAATTTTAAAATCTTGGCAACAAAGTTTTCTAAAGAAACTTATTTATACTGGTATGAGCTGATGCTCCTGCTGCGCCGCTTCGAAGAAAAAGCGGGTCAGATGTATGGAATGCAAAAAATACGCGGCTTTTGCCATTTATATATAGGGCAGGAAGCAATAGCAGCGGGTTGCATGACCGCTACCAATGATGATGACATTTTCATTACTGCTTACCGCGATCATGGACTGGCAATTGCAAAAGGAATTTCTCCAAATGCTTGCATGGCCGAATTGTATGCTAAAGCCACCGGGTGCAGCAAAGGGAAAGGAGGAAGCATGCACTTCTTTGGTGTAGAACACAGGTTTTTTGGCGGCCATGGAATTGTAGGCGCTCAGATCGGAACCGGCGCCGGCCTTGCTTTTGCAGAAAAATATAAAGGAACTGATAATGTGGTTCTTTGTTTCTTTGGCGATGGTGCAGCGCGGCAGGGAATACTCCATGAAACATTTAATCTTGCCATGCTTTGGAAGCTTCCGGTGGTTTTTATTTGCGAAAATAACAACTATGCGATGGGAACTTCAGTTGCCCGCACTTCTAACGTATTGGATATTTATAAACTGGCCGATGCATATGAAATGCCAGGCGACCAGGTAGATGGAATGATTCCCGAAACTGTACATGAAGCAGTAGAAAGAGCGGTGAAAAGAGCTCGCGAACAAGGCGGCCCTACCCTTCTGGAAATAAAAACCTATCGCTACAAGGGGCACAGTATGAGCGACCCTGCAAAATATCGCAGCAAAGAAGAAATGGAAGAATATAAATTGCAGGATCCGGTTGAAACGACTTTGACAAAATTGAAAGACAATTTTGGGGTAACTGATGAAGAAATCGAACAAATAACTGAACGGGTAAAACACCAGGTAGAAGAATCAGTGAAATTTGCAGAACAAAGCGCTTATCCTGATGATAGTGAAGTATTGAAAGATGTATATGCAGAAGATGATTATCCGTTTATTATGGATTAGGAAAGCGAAGGAGACACAAGTAGAAAGTATCAAGACTAAAAAATAATACAGAAAAACAATTTTAATGGCGGACAAAAAAGTACAAAAAAAAGAAGTAGATGTAGTAGAAAAAGCCCGCGGCTTTTGGGACGATTATAGTAAACCGATTTCATACATAGGCTCCGCAATTATTCTTATAGTTGCTGCGTGGTTGATTTATAAATACATGTTTAAAGTGCCGGAACAGGAAAAAGCAGATAAAGTCGTTTTTGTAACTCAAAAATATTTCTCTGAGTTCACAAACGCTACCGATTCTACAAAGATGCTGCTTGCCACAAAGGTTTTGAACGGCGATGGCATTAATCCGGGAGCATTAAAAATCATCAATCAATATTCAGGAACCCCTGCTGCCAACTTGTGTGAATATTATGCCGGCGCTTGTTACCTGCATCTCGGGCAATTTCAAAAATCAATCAAATATTTGAAAGACTTTGATGCAAATGGCGCTACGCAAATTAAAAGCCGCGCCCTTGGGATGATGGGTGATGCAAGCGCAGAACTGAATAAAAATGATGATGCTTTGGATTACTACAAAAAAGCTGCAAATGTGAACAGCAAAGACGATTTTACTTCTTCAGAATTTTTATTCCGTGCGGCATTATTTGCTGAATCAACCGGAAAAACAAAAGATGCAATTGATCTTTTCAAAAAAATAAAAACCGATTACCCGCTTACTGAAAAAGCAGCTGACGTTGATCGCTACCTCGCACGACTTGGTGATTTTTCAGAATAATTTTTAGAAATAAAAATGGCAATAGTAAATCAAAATCTTTATAATATTGATGCAGGCATTCTACCAAAGGATGCCTGTATTGTTATTGTACATACCCAGTGGAATCCGGAAATTGTGAATAAGTTACTCGATGGTTGCAAAAAAATTCTGAACGAATATGGGATGCAGAATTATAAAATTATCAATGTTCCCGGCGCTTTTGAAATTCCTTTTACCATAAAAAATTTTTGGGATACCTATCAAAATAAATTTGAGAAACCCCAGGTATTTATCGCTCTTGGATGCGTATTGCGCGGTGGTACACCTCACTTCGATTATGTATGTAAAGCCATTACAGATGGCGTTGTACAATTAAATCTAACTTTACCGGTTCCGACTATCTTTGGTGTACTTACAGTAGACAACCAGGAGCAGGCAGATGAGCGGACAGGCGGGAGTCATGGAAATAAGGGAGAAGAAGCAGCATTGACTGCCTTAAAGATGATAACAGTGAGGTATTCCAGGTAGTTTTATTTCTTTTCATACAAAATCTACATTTTATCTAGATGAAAGTACAGTTATTTATCCCATGTTTTGTTGACCAGTTGTATCCTCAAACTGCTTTTAACATGGTGAAAGTACTGGAAAAAGCGTGTTGCGATGTTGAATACAATACGAACCAAACCTGTTGCGGCCAGCCAGCTTTCAATGCGGGATTTCAGAGCGAAGCAAAAAAAGTGGCGGAAAAATTTTTAAAGGATTTTGATACTCCTGATTATATTGTTGCTCCGTCCGCTTCCTGCGTTGGCTTTGTGAGAAATTATTACGGAAAACTTTTCGAGAATTCTTCCCAGCATAATTTAGTGAAAAGCCTATCCCTCAGAATTTTTGAATTCACAGAATTTCTGACCAATATTTTAAAGATTGAGAATTTTGGTGCTGTCTTAAACGCAAAAGCAACTTATCATGATAGCTGTGCCGGCCTTCGTGAATGCAAAATAAAAGAGGGCCCAAGAAATTTATTAAAGAAAGTGCACGGCCTTCAGTTGGTAGAAATGACTGAAACTGAAACTTGTTGCGGTTTTGGTGGCACCTTTGCTGTAAAATTTGATGCGATTTCCAATGCGATGGCTGATCAAAAAATAAATCATGCTTTAGATACCGGTGCGTCACATATTATTTCTACAGACCTAAGCTGCCTCATGCATTTACAAGGTATTATCATCAAAAAAAACTTACCCATTACAACACTGCATATTGCCGATGTTCTTGCCAGTGGATGGGAGTAATTATTTAAAAACCCAGTCCTTTTAAATGCATACGAATCTTGCGGAAAGTTTCGATTAATCTTTTAAATTCAGATTAAAATCATTTACTTTGTCTTCCCCGAATCCCAATCCGTGAATTTCCAGTTTCGCAGCTTACCGTTTCACGTAAATGAACCCAATGAAATACATTTTTACGCCTTACCTGTTTTCAATTACTTATTTAAAGAAAGCTTTTGCTCCAATTTGTTTCGTGTTTTTCTGTTCTAATTCATTTGCGCAGGTAAATGTCCTGATGAATCACAATGATTTAAAAAGAACCGGCTGGAACCAGCAAGAAACTATTTTGACAACGGACAATGTAAGTAGTGGCAATTTTGGAAAAATATTTTCAAGAACAGTTGATGATCAGATTTATGCTCAGCCGCTTGTTGTAAGCAATGTTCAAATCGGTGGTGGTTTGCATAATATTGTACTGATAGCTACAGTAAATAACACCCTTTATGCTTTTGATGCTGAGGATCCAAATGCTTCTGCCCCTTATTGGCAGATCAATCTGACTTTTGATTCTGCCAATTATTGTCCAATAAAGAACTCTGACATGACATGGGCCTGTGGCGGCAATTACCAGGACTTTAGCGGGAAGATGGGGATTGTAGGTACGCCTGCAATCGATAGCATCACCAATACGCTGTATGTTGTAGCGAGAAGTGTAACCAAAAAAGCGCCGAAAACATTTGTGCAATATCTACATGCTATTGATATAAAAACAGGAAAAGAAAAACCGGGCAGTCCGGTTTACATTACAGCAAGTGTTCCGGGCACAGGTGATGGAAGTGTAAACGGAATGATGACTTTTAACCAACAAAATCAAAATCAAAGGCCGGGACTGTTATTGTACAATAACATCGTGTATATCACATGGGCATCTCATTGCGATTTTACGCCTTACCAGGGATGGATAATTGGCTATAATGCTGCCACTCTCGAACAACAATATGTTTATAATACCGCTCCAAACGGAGGTTTGGCAGGTATTTGGATGAGTGGTCAGCCACCATCTGTGGATGATGATGGGAATTTATACGTTACAACCGGCAATGGAACCACAGGGCAGAACGGAAATCCAAATGATCCGGTCAATCGTGGATCAAGTCTTATTAAATTGTCGCCAACACTCAAAGTAAAAGATTTTTTTACTCCGGCAAATTACATTTATCTGAATGACTACGATCTGGACTATGGTGTGGACGGAGTCTTATTAATCCCCGGAACACATTTGTCTTTATCCGGAAGCAAACAAGGGCTTTTATTTTTGATAGACAATAACCAAATGGGGCAGACGACAACTGACAATTCAAACGTAAAACAAACACTGAACGTATCAAATAATCCGATGTCGATGCACCGCCATTTACATGGTTCACCAGTTTACTTTAAAGACGAATATGGAAATGAATACGTGTATGCATGGTCAGAAGGAGCTTTGCTCAATCAATTCCCATTTATAAGAAGCAAATTGTTGTTTGATACTGTAAACGTAAAGATTGGAAATACTGCTTTGCCGGTTGGAATGCTGGGTGCAATGCTTTCTGTTTCATCAAACGGATCAAAACACGGTACCGGAATCATTTGGGCAAATCATCCCATTCACGGAGATGCCAACCAGGCATCGGTTCCCGGTGTTTTGCAGGCATTTGACGCAACAGATGTAACGCATGAACTTTGGAATAGCAACTGGAACAGTAAAAGAGATTCTATTGGAACCTTTGCTAAGTTTGTTTGTCCCACCATTGCAAATGGCAAAGTATATATGGCTACTTTTTCAAATAAACTAAATGTCTACGGTCTTAATCCTCCCCCGGCCTCAGCCTGTGCAAAAACGTTACCTCCCGCCTGGCAAACCGCTGATATTGGATATGTTGCTCATGCAGGAGATGCATGTTCTAGTAACGGCGTCTATACTTTGACAGCGTCCGGGTCTGATATTTGGAATACTGCAGACGGCTTTCATTACCTGTTTCAACCGGTAATTGCCAATCAAAGTCAATTAACCGTAAGAGTTATTTCTATGGATTCGACGAATTCAGAGGCAAAAATTGGTATCATGTACAGGCAAAATCTTGATGCCGGCTCACCTTATGTCTTTCTTAATATTATTCCGGCAAAAAGAATTTTTTTACAGGAAAGATTTTCACAATCATCTGGTTCAACGCGTTCAGGCACATCGGTTGTAGAAACTGTACCCTACTGGATAAGAGTATCTCACGATGGTAATAAATACATTAGCTACGTTTCAGGAAACGGAACCGATTGGAAAGCTATTGATTCTGTAACAATTGCAATGGGTTCCAATTCTTATGTTGGTATTGCATATACATCACAGAACAATTCTGAATTAGGTACGGCCTTAGTGGATAATGTTACACTTACAATGGGGGCTTCACCAGTAAACCTGCTGGATTTCAGCGGAAAGAATGTAAACGAAAAACAGGCCTTCCTAACTTGGACCACAACCGGCGAGTCACAAAATGACCATTTCGAAATCGAAAGAAGCCAAAAAAATACCGATTTCAAGCTAATAGGACCGTAGCTGGAAGTGAAAGTCCTTCAAAAACATATCATTATACCTTTACCGACAAT
>JAHEZB010000094.1 GCA_023251285.1 Chitinophagaceae bacterium
TTCTTTTCTAAAAACTATTGTTGCTAGGTTAATATTGTCATTATGACAATTGATTTTTGAAAGGCAAAAAGAAAGGTCTAAATTGCTTGGAATTACCCTTGTTTTCAACTGACCTTTTTTTAAACGAATAAAAATCATTTGATAATGAAAAGTTTTATTTTAGGAGCTATTCTCTTTTCGACGAATGTTGCTTGTGCTCAAACTTCAATTATTCTTAAAGCTGATTCTACAGCTCAGACTATTAACAAGAATATCTATGGTCATTTTGCTGAACATTTGGGACGTTGTATTTATGGTGGTTTTTATGTTGGTGATACCAATAAGGTTATTCCAAATACTGACGGCGTAAGAAATGATGTGATCGCTGCTTTGCGCAAAATGAAAATACCGGTGTTACGCTGGCCGGGCGGTTGCTTTGCCGATACTTACCATTGGAAAGATGGTGTAGGCGATAAATCAAAGCGGCCAACAATGGTAAACAGCTGGTGGGGCGGCGTTACAGAAGATAACAGTTTCGGAACCCACGATTTTTTAAACATGTGTGAACGACTCGGCGCTGATCGTTATTTGTCCGGAAATGTCGGAAGCGGCACTGTCCAGGAGTTGTCGGAATGGGTTCAATATGTAAATTTTGATGGAAAAAGCCCCATGTCCGACTGGAGAAGGAAAAATGGCCGCGACAAACCATGGAATGTAAAATATTGGGGAATCGGAAATGAAGCATGGGGATGCGGCGGCAACATGACAGCCGAATATTATGCAAATATTTATAGGAAGTATTCAACATTCATGACAGGATCAGATGAACATCCGATATTCAGAATTGCCTCTGGTGCTAATTCTGCTGACTATCACTGGACAGATGTATTGATGCGTGATATACCGCATCATTTATTGCAGGGAATTGCACTGCATCATTATGCAGTTATAGATTGGAATCATAAAAGCCCGGCAGTGGATTTTAGCGAGCAGCAATATTTTGCCTCGATGAAGTCGGCGTTGATGATGAACGAGCTGGTTACAAAACATTCGGCAATCATGGACAAGTATGATCCGGAAAAGAAAATTGCATTGGTTGTTGATGAATGGGGCGGATGGTACGACGTGGAACCAGGTACCAATCCTGCGTTTCTTTATCAGCAAAATACCATGCGCGATGCCATGATAGCAGCATCAACGCTCAACATTTTCAACAATCATTCAGACAGAGTGCGAATGGCAAACCTGGCGCAAACGATCAATGTATTGCAGGCAGTAATATTGACCAATAAGGAAAAAATAATTCTTACTCCTACCTATTATGTGATGGAGATGTACAATGTGCATCAGAATGCAAAGTTGATCCCTGTTGTTTTAAATACCGATGATTATTCTTACGGCAATGAGAAGCTGCCGGCAGTTTCTGCTTCGGCTTCGATGGATTCGGCAGGTGTTGTTCATATTTCGCTTGCAAATATTAATTCTACAAAAGAAGAAAGTATTTCGATAAAAGTTGAAGGCAATAAGTATAAAAAAATCAGCGGGACAATTCTTACTTCTCCAAGGCTTCAGGACCACAACACATTTGAAAACCCGGACAAAATAAAGCCACAAACTTTCTCAGCCGCTTCTTTAAAAGGTGATTTAATCAAAGTTAAAATCCCTCCCTTTTCAGTAATTGTTTTGGAATTGAAATAAATAAGGGTTTTTGTAATTGTAGAAATAAAAAGCGTGTTGAAACCGGGGGGAAATTTGACCGGTTTCAACACGTTTCATTTTAATGCTTTATTGAACCGGCTTAATCACGAAAGAATAACGATAATCCTGGTAATTCATCCGGTATTGTTTTAAAGGCCATGTGCCCCATGAATTAATGCCACCAACTCCGGTTTGTTGCAGATCAATGTTTAAAACAGTCAGATCTCTTTCTTTCAGCTCACCTGAATGGCTATTGTGTTTTTCAAGACCATCGTCTAAATCTTTATCCAGGAAGTGACGTGCAGAAATATTTAAAACAGTATCTCCGCTGATCAATAATCCTTTGCCGTTTCTGTCTGTTAGTTTCACCCATCTCACATCAGTTTTATTGCCTGTTTCCTGAGGTCTCAAATAAGGATGAAACTGGTCACGCACACTCATTTTATATAAACCAACAAAAGCTGCATCTTTACGATCCCAATAATTTTCTGAAGGGCCGCGGCCATACCATTCCATTTGATCATATTTTTTTGGCATCATCATTTGCATACCAAATTTAAACATCATTGGCTCCTGCTTTGAAGTATCTGCATGCAACGACTCAGTTACTTTAATCAAGCCGTCTCCATTCAACTCGTAATTTATATCCAGGTATGCATACACATCCGGCAACGAATAATGCATCTTCAGCCTGATATTTTTATTGTCAGAAGAATCAATATTAAAATCAAGGAGTGTATAATTATGACTTGCTCGTTTCCAGTTGATCAGTTTTTTCTGAAGATCAGCGCCAAAGTCGTTATCTGTTGGTGGGCGCCAAAAGTTTGGTTTTAATTCATATCCTGCTTTCAGAAAATTTGTACCATTCACGATATATTGATGTAATAATCCATCATGACGGTTAAATTCAAATTTTGTTTTATCATTATTTACCCGAATAAAACTATCGGTAATGCTTACGTGAAGTTTTGAAGTTTGTGGAATGGTCTCTGTTTGGTTCAAATGGCTGTAAAGCACAAGCTGATCTTTTGCAATTTCCCAATTGGCAGGTACCAATCCTTCTGCTGATTTTGTTTTAAAATAAACATTTAGGAAAGCTTCTTTATACTTTTTTGAATCCGGTACCTTATAAGGCACATCAATTACAACAGCTTCATGAGCTGGTACATGCAGCGATTCCACTTTTCCTTTTTCAATGATTTTTCCATCACCGGTTAATTCCCATTCAAGATACACATCATGGAGGTCTTTGAAGAAATTTTCATTATAGATATTTATCTTTCCGGAGGCAACGTCTGCAGGTGAAACAAAAATGTTTTGGTATTGTTTTTTCACTTCCAGCATGTGTGGATGAAGGCTACGATCCGGCGCTACCAACCCGTTATCATTAAAGTTCTGATCGTTGGGCATATCCACACCATAATCGCCTCCATAAGCCCATATTGTATCACCCTTATCAGTAATCTTTTGTAATC
Organism: Chitinophagaceae bacterium; assembly: GCA_023251285.1. Taxonomy (GTDB): domain Bacteria; phylum Bacteroidota; class Bacteroidia; order Chitinophagales; family Chitinophagaceae; genus Ginsengibacter. The sequence continues at coordinate 3,153 of JAHEZB010000094.1, forward strand.
CCTGGTCCACAAAATCCCAGATATATCCGCCTTGCATTCGTGGATAATATTTGCGAATCGTATCCCAATAATCATTGAAATTTCCATCAGTATTTCCCATAGCGTGCGCATATTCTACCAAAATAAATGGCTTCTGATTATGGGCGCTGTCGTATTTTACATGATCCACCATATCATCAGGCGAAGGATACATGGGGCAATAAATATCGGAATAAGGAGTGGCGCTCGCCGGCTCATATTCTACCGGTCGGGAAGGATCACGATGTTTGATCCATTCGTAACATTTCTCAAAATTCACTCCCATTCCCGCCTCATTTCCCATCGACCAAACAATTACACTCGGGTGATTTTTATCCCGTTCAACTGCGCGCGAATCACGTTGAAAATGCTGAAGAAACCGACTTGGTTTTTTAGATAAAGAATTTGCGCCAAATCCCATTCCATGCGACTCGAGGTTTGCTTCATCCACGACGTATAAGCCATATTTATCGCATAGCTGGTACCAGTAAGGATCATTTGGATAATGGGAAGTGCGCACTGCATTGATGTTATTTTCTTTCATGATCCGCACATCCTGTTCCATTCGTTTCTTACTGATTACCTGGCCTGTAAAAGGATCCATTTCATGGCGGTTTACTCCTTTTATTAAAATCGCTTGCCCATTTACATACAAGGCGTTATCTTTTATCTCCACTTTTCTGAATCCTGTTTTTTGTGGAATCACTTCGATCACTTTTCCATTCTTATCGGTCAATGTGGAAATCACATTGTATAAATAAGGTGTTTCAGCAGTCCATTTTTTTGGATCGTTCAACCGGATTACTACATTTTTAAATTTTGCAGAATCATTCAAAGAAACAGAACTGGTACTGATGAGTTTGCCGGATGAATCGGATAATTCAAAAGACGCTTTATAATTCTGTAAAGCAGGATCATTATTTTTTAAAAAATCAAGACTGATATTTAAAACGCCATTTTTGTAGTTGTCTGTTAAATCAGGAATGATCTGGATATCGCGGATATGAACCGGGTTGCGTGCATACATAAAAACATCACGATCGACTCCGGCAAGCCTCCACATGTCCTGATCTTCGATATAAGTGCCATCGCTCCAGCGATAAACCTGGAAGGCAATCAGATTTTTTTGTCCGGGCTTTAGATATTTGGTAATATTAAATTCAGCAGGAAGTTTACTGTCTTCGCTGTAACCAACCCATTGTCCATTCACCCAAAAATAAAAGCAGGAGCGTACAGCGCCAAACTGAATGTAAATATCTTTCCCGTTCCAGTTTTTATCAATCATAACTTCTCTTCTATAAGAACCTACCGGGTTATATTGATGCGGCACGTGTGGCGGATCTGGTTTGATCAGATAATCAAAATCGTAGCGGATATTTGTATAAATGGGAATGCCATAACCATTCACTTCCCAGGTTGCAGGCACCTTAAAGTCAGGCCAATGGCTATCATCATAATTTATTTTCCAAAAGCCAAAAGGTCGATCAGCAGGCTTATCTACCCATTTGAATTTCCAGTTGCCATTTAATGACTGAAAATTTGTTGATTGTTCTTGATCATCTTTCAACGCCAGTTCTTTATTTTCAAAGGCAAAATAAGTAGCGTGCATCGGCTCGCGGTTGTATTCATTTGTCAGCTCATTTTCCCAGAAAGAAGGTGGTTCTTCAGATTGAGCTTTTAAAATGCCGAAAGATGAAAGTAGAATAGCACCGATTAATAATTTTTTCACTTGTTTTTATTTTTTTAAAATATTCTTTTAAATGTGATTTAGTTTTTTGATCATCATTTTCATGGGATGCGACATTAAAAACACTGTTCATCCAGTTCTATTCAACACGAATGTTTACCGTGGCCGGCCTCATTCCTGCAGCAGACGCTGTTAATTTAATGGTGCCGGCAGCAGTTCCTGATTTAATGACAAGAAGACATTTTCCATTCCACGCTTTTCGTTGTGGCTGCTGGTAACTTTCAAGGCTTACCGGGTTTGCATTGCCAACTCCGGCTATTGTACCGGGCCCCTCTATCTCAAATTTCACCAGATTTTCTGCTGTTGGATTCAAATTGCCTTTCGCATCCAGTAATTCAACCGTTACATAGCTTAAGTCCTGGTTATTGGCTTTGATCGTCGAACGGTCTGCCGTTAATTTTATCGTTTCAGGGGTTGCAGCAGTAGTTAATTGAGCAGAATTAATTCTTTTATTTTTTGCATCATATCCTACTGCCTTTAATTCTCCTTTCTCATAGGGCACTTTCCAGGAAGCCATATATTTTGTTGAACGATCCGTTGGTTTTTTGCCGAATGATTTTCCGTTCAAAAACAATTCTACCTGTGGACAGGAAGAATAAACGGTTACCTGAAGTGGCTTGTTTTCATAGCCTTGCCAGTTCCAGTTGCTTTGAGCATCCAGCCAATTCCATTTGGACCACGCTTCTTTATCCGGGTTTTCGGGAAATGAAGGTACCGGAGGTGTTACAAAAAGCGAGATCTGATCTTTTTTCCAAAGTGCATCTCTGTAATAAGATTGCGGGCGCTTCCAGCCACAAATATCAATATCACCGCAATAGGCCAGATTCCATGGGAAAAAACTTTGTTTTTGAAAATAACCAAGCCAGCCGATGCTTGCTTCGCCGATATAATCATAAGCAGTCCATACAAAATCCCCAATTACATAAGGATGATCAAGCACTTTCATCCAGCTATCAAAAGCCTCAAGCGGAAACGATTCTGTACCAACCATAATTCGGGAAGGCACTCTTTTATGGTCGGTTGCATACACATCTTTAGAAGGATCTCCGCCGGCGGCGTAATTATATCCTGCCACGTCTAATTGAGCAAAGTATGGATCTTTATCTTCTTTTAAGTCGTTCACCGCAGAAGTAATTGCCCTTGTAGTGTCCAAACTTTTTATATAATCTACCAGCAATTTCGCAGTTGCCACTCCTTCAGCAGAAGCCCGTTCAGGAATCTCGTTTCCAATGCTCCACATGATAATAGACGGATGATTCCGGTCTCTTAAAATCATACTTTCGATATCTTTTTTCCACCAATCTTTAAAATACAAATGATAATCATAAGGATTTTTTCCATAGTTCCAGCAATCGAATGCCTCATCCATTACAAGCATTCCCAGGCGGTCACAGGCTGCTAAAAATGCAGGACTTGGTGGGTTGTGACTACATCTTATTGCATTGAATCCACTTGCTTTTAATAATTCTACTTTTCTTTCCTCTGCCCTATCGTATTGTTTTGAGCCAAGCGGCCCATTATCATTGTGAAAACATCCGCCTTTCAGTTTAAGTGTTTTTCCATTTAACTGAAAGCCATTATTTACATCGAATGAGATCGTTCTGATTCCAAAACTGTTTGTATCAGTACTGACCAAATGATCATTTTTATAAACAGAGGTTACTGCCTTATACAATAACGGCTTTTCACACGACCACAATTGCGGATTTTTGATAGAAGCATTTTGATTGAATTCATAAGATTTACCTGCAGTCAAAGTGCCTTTTGCTTCTTTTGCAGCAGCTACTTCCGTTCCGGCAGGATTTATAAACTTAGTTACAATGCGAATGGCTTGTGATTGATTTGTTTCATTCACTACATTTGATTTGCAATTAACTGTTGCTTCACCGGAATTAACTTTCGGAGTTGTAATAAAGATTCCCCATTGTGAAACATGTAAGGGATCCATCTTTTTAAGCCATACATGGCGATAAATGCCGGAACCTGAATACCAGCGGCTGTTCTGCCCTTCATTTTTTACTTCCACAGCCAGAATATTTGCAGAATCATATTTTAAATAATCCGTCAAGTCATAAATAAAACTGGTATAGCCATATGGATGATTTCCGAGGTGATGTCCATTAATCCACACGTCAGCATTCATATAAACGCCATCAAACTGAATAAAAATTTTTTTCTCTTTGTCGTTTGATGGAACGACAAATGTTTTTCGATACCACCCGGTACCTCCGGTAGTAAATCCCCCGCTTACCT
>JAHEZB010000095.1 GCA_023251285.1 Chitinophagaceae bacterium
GGCAATCAAATGATAAATAGAATTTACCTGTATTTTCATTTGAAAATTTGTTCATTCAAGCTGTGACAGCGGATCAACAAATATTGTCGATTTCTATTTTTTATTTACGAACATTTCATCAAAACCGGTGAACAATGGGAAACATCAAAACTGATGAGGGCTTAAAACGCGTAATCGGCATACCGGGGCTTTCACTTAATATTCTCAACAATACTATTGGCGCCGGTATTTTTGTCCTTCCTGCAATAGTAAGTATTGCTCTTGATGGTTTTGCAATTTTTGGCTATATATTTTGTGGAATTATGATGGCTGCGATCATGCTTTGTTATGCAGAAATTGGCAGTCGTGTTACCTCTTCCGGAGGTAGCTATGCTTATGTGGAAGCTGCGTTTGGCAGCTTTGCCGGATTTATTATTAATTGGCTGTTCTTTTTTGGATTTGGCATTTTGAGTGACGCTGCTATCATTAATATTGTCGCTGATTCACTGGCGGTAATTTTCCCTGTTTTCAAAAATTCAGGGGCACGTGGTCTGTTATTTTTCATATTGATTGCATTTATGGTTGTCATAAATGTGCGAGGTGCAAAACACGGGCTTGGGTTTGTGAAGTTCATTACCATCATCAAAATTTTACCATTAATTGCAATCATCATTTTCGGATTTAGCAATATCAACGCTGCCAATTTGCATTGGGAAAATTTACCGTCTTTCAAAACATTTGGGAATACGATTCTTGTTTTATTTTTCGCCTTTGCCGGATTTGAAACTGCATTAAATGTAAGCGGAGAAATAAAGAATCCGAAACGCACTATACCACTCGGAATTCTCATTGCAGGCGTTTTTGTACTTATTATTTATATATTGCTACAAACGGTAACACAGGGTGTTTTAGGGACAAACATGGAATCAGTAAAAAATGCTCCATTAGCAGCAGTTGCTGAAAAAATTATTGGCCCGGCAGGAGGAATTATTCTACTAGTTGCAGCGGCGGTTTCTTGTTTTGGAAACGTAAGCGGCGACTTGCTTTTGACTCCGCGTTTATTATTCGCCGGAGCGAACAACGGCATTTTTCCAAGGTTTCTGGGCAAAGTCCATCCCAAATTTGCTACTCCTTATTGGGCAATAATTGTTTATGGTAGCTTGATTTTTGGTCTTTCAATTTCAGGTGGATTTAAACAGTTAGCCATTCTTGCAAGCGCAGCAATTCTGATCATTTATCTCGCTGTTATTTTAGCAGGGATTAAACTGAGAAACAAAAAAGAAAATGCGGAAAAGTCTTTTAGAACGCCCGGAGGATTAATGGTTCCTTTTATTGGTATTGCTTCGATTTTTTGGTTATTGACGAGTCTGAGTAAATGGGAAATCGGCTCAACAGTCATTTTTATCGCAGTCATTTGTATTCTTTATTTTCTGATGAAGAAATATCAAAAGAAGAAAAATGTTTTGGGAGAAATAAGGAACGATGTGGTTGTTCATACAGAATAAAGAAACTAAATCCGGTACAAATTTTCTCTTCACGAATTAAGTTTAGTCAATGCTTACAGAACCTTCGTCACCAATTGCCCATTCATTCTTTCCGGTTCTTACCACAATTACTAAATCGTTAATCCGCACCTGGGCTTCATAAAAACTTCCCCAGAAGGATATTTCTTGTATGGTTGCTTTTATGCCATTGTTTGACGACGAGCTGATGCTAAAATCTTCCGGTCTTATTATCAGTTCTTTTTCATTCGTTTTTATTCCAAACCACGAAGCCTGTTCAGCTGTAAGTAAATTGTAGGCGCCAAACAATCCTGCTACATAATCATTCAATGGTTGATAATAAATTTCCTTGGGCGTTCCCTGCTGTATAATCGCGCCTTCTTTCATCACTAATATTCTGTCAGCCCATGAAAGAGTATCGTGTGGATCGTGAGATGCAAGCAAACATGTTATCTGCAATCGCTCTGCAATGTCTTTCAACACTGCCTTCAATATATTTTTATGTATCAGATCAAGGTTGGAAAACGGCTCATCCAAAACCAGGAGCTTCGGACGTTTTACCAGCAACATACATAAAGCAATTCGTTGCTTCTCGCCGCCGGAAAGCTGGTTCGTCCTGCGTTTCAGCAAATGGCTGATCCTGCAGATGTCAAACAATTCCGTCGCTTCCGAATCTTCCACATTCATTTGAAACCAGATGAGATCTTTGACTACATAGTTGTTGTGAAGTTCATAATGCTGGGACAGGTACGCGATGCCTTTGTGTCCTGCTAATAGTTTTTCTTCCGGACCCGTTACTTTGTCGCCGTCAAACACTACTGTTCCGCTATCCCTCTGCACATGCCCGGAAATGATTTTCAGTAAAGTTGATTTCCCCGCACCGGATTCTCCGGTTATCGCTATTTTTTGTAATGCCTCCTGCTGAAAGCTGACGTTATCAACGATGTTTCTGTCTGGCTGCCGTTTACTGATATTTTGTACTTTTAATAAAGCCATGCTCAAACACTTTTTTCAAAAATACAATTGTCTGAGCCGAGAAAATCAACCTATCTTTTGCACCGCTTTAAAACATTGGCTAAATACGATTTTACTGTTATCAATACGTATGAAACATTTTGAAGCCAGCAAACGTGTCAACAACTAATTGAATGTTTCCATCTTGATTGTTTATGATATTATTAAACGAATGATTGAAACAATTGAAAATGAGAAAATAAGTTATTTATTCGTTTGCTGCAAAAGTTGTAGAATTTAAAGACTTTAAGAATCTGTTGCCTGATCCCTAAACTGAATCATCCTAATAAACCAACAAATAATCCTGATTCCTATTTTAAATATTCACTCGGTTGCCAGGTAGATTTTGGATTGAAATGCTTCCACAATAAAGCGGATAATTTTCGGGTAAGCACCCATGCTTCATTGTTTGTTTCCCAACTGCTATCCTGATTGTTTTTCGTGCAGATGCAGAAGATATAAGGGTTTGCGCAATTTACATATAACACTTCATCGCGGGTTCGATCTACAGCGCCGCTTTTATCGGCTACGAAAATATTTGGAGGAATTTGAGAAATGGCATCTTCATCCCAAAACTGCCGGCTCATCAATCGAAGCATTCTTTCGCTGATTTGTTTGTTGATGATTTTATTTTCAACAATATCGCGCATTAAAGTCGCCATTTCTTTTGGTGTCGTTTGTCCCCAACCATATTGTTGCCAATTACCTTTTCTTCCTTCTGTGCGGCTGTTTACACGTGTAGATTTCATTCCCAAACTATCCAGGTATTTATTGATTTGTGCCCCACCTCCAGCAAGGCCTTGAAGCCACAGGCTTGCGCCATTATCACTCATGCTCATCATCAGCATTAGTAAAGTATTTAACGATATTCTTTGGCTGTCTTTGAACGAAGCGAGTATTTCCTGTCCTTCAGAATATCGAACAGAATCGGTGAAAAGCATATCCTGATGATAGCTTAAATCACCGTTATGAATTCTATGCATTACCCCAATCAATATAGGCACTTTTACCATACTGGCTGTAGGAAAAATGGAATCTGCATTTACTTCTGCAATTTTATTTTTAGAAATATCATAAACATAAATTCCTACATCACCATTAAAACCCTGCACAAGGTCTTTGATTTGATTTTGCAAACGCACATCTGTTTTTTGCGCAAAAGTATTTAAGGATAAAAGCAGGAAAATGATAGCCGGTAATTTTTTCATTATAAGTTTTTGAGAATGAAAATAAGAAATGATTTCAGATCCACCATTTCATTTTATAATTTCTTCAGTTACAACCCGAGATATAAAGTTCTAAATGCAAATGGTGGCCAACTTTCATCGGGGTTAAAAGGTTGTAATTTTTCCTCGTTCGCATTACTCCAATAGACTTTTTTTGGTTGCAGTTTTCCCCAGGTCAAACCAGGTTTTTGAGATTCACTGCTTGCATTATACAACCGAAGCATGATCCCTTTTTTATCCACAGATGGTTTGATCGTTGATACAAGAACGTTTTTATTTTCTATCGTAAACAAAGATTTTAATTCAGCAGAATTTTCATCTTCAGCAGCAACAATTAATGGCTGATTAGTTTCTATTCCTCTTTTTGTTGCTTCCGATTCGTTGAATCCATTGTGTGGGAATAGGGAATAACGAAAAGTAACTTCGCCTTCCTGGTCTGCTTTAAAGTTGGTATGCCAGTAATTGTTCATTACGTAAGAATAAAAAGTATTCGATAACGTAGTTTTCTTTTTCCATTGTTTGTAACCATTCACTAATTCTTCATTGATCATTTCGCCAATTTCTATCAATGGCGCATCAGTGGTTGTCCAGGTAATTCCGGTTTTATCATTTGAAATATCAACCCATCGTTGTGCACAATTAAAGTCTTTGCACGAGCCATCCAATTGATTGATTTCGGGTTTCAGCATGCCAACGCCCAAATCTATTTTCATTTTTCCATCAGGAACATTAAATGGAAACGCAAAGTTTACAGCTTCCTTTTCACGAACCTTTGATTTGTCAATGGTATTAATAATATCAATCCTATTGATTCCTTTTACTAATCGTATTTCCTGGGAAAGTTTTTTTGTCCCTGGCGCCTCTGATTCTATCAGTAAAGAAACCAGTAACGGTCCATTCTCTTTTATTCGGATAGAAACATTTTTTGTGTCTACCGCTTTTGATGGATCTTTTCCGGGAACATATAAATATTGGTTGATCCCTGATTGCTCATTATCTACCAATTCTTCGTTATTGTCTTTGCGGATAATGCTTTTTATCGAGCCGTTATCAGGATTGACAGTAACTTTTAAAAAGTCATTTTCCAGTTCAGTTCGGCTGATTTTTAGTTGGCTATCCGTAGAAGGAGTTTTAGTGATTAACCGGTATTTTTTTGAACCAAGTGCCGGAACATTTTGTGCCAGAAAAGCCATCGTTCCGTCAGATAAAATTTGCGACGGGCAGATGCGATTATCAGAATCAATAACGCCGTTCATCAAATTCATATCGTGTTGTTTTAGAAGAAAAACCAAGTCCGTCCTGTTCCATGAACTGGTATTATAGACTTCATAGAGATCATCTTCGTTCCTTTGAGATAAAATATCTCCCAACATCTTTTTGGAACGCTCTTCCCCATCTGTTGCGAACGCTTTTTTATAATTCCATTGCGAAACGGTAAATGGATTATCCGGATCAGAAATGCTGTTCCATGAACCCCACGTATGTTCTTCAAACATGACCACATCCCGCCAGGCGTTATAGAATTTCTCATTATCAAATTTATCCGGATCGATCATCGTGCTTAATATTTCACTTTGATTTAAGCGGTTGCTTGTATGCCTTGTAATGGCCAATTCTTTCGCAGTGGAAGCGGCGCCATCTTCCCAATAAGGTGAATAATCACCTGAATAAACCGGAATAATATTGTGATACTTTTTCTCAAATTCTTCCATCATTTGGCTCACATTTACCAAAACAATTTTTGGCGAAATATATTTTTCATTCCAGTCTTTTACAAACTCTGAAAGGTGAGAGTCTGTTGTTCCATTATCTGCAGGAATCGTATAACGCAATTGAACCATTTCATAAGGATATTTTTCTGCATCCAATTCTCTCAGATAATCCATCAAGTTGCTCTTTGTTTTTTCACCTGCACGACCAACATTGAAATTATGAAACCAGCTATATCCTTTTGCAGCCTGCCAGAATAAAACTTTTTCTTTTCCTGATGGCGATAACCAATAGAAAGGTTTATCACCCCACGCTCTGTCAGAATAGCCAACTCTATCGCCTAGTTCAGGAATCGAAGGAACATAATTTGGCCCACTTGAAATGTATTTTATTCCTCTTTGTGCAAGAGCCGGAACCATTGCCCAGCTTACTCCGGGAATGTCTGAGATCATTACCGTATTGAAATCAATTCCATACAATTGTTTTAGCTGAAACGCATATTCGGTGTAATGAATCAAATCTTCAGGGCTGGATAAACCAGTCAATTGATTTGCATAAGAAGCAGGTAAACCAATACTTCCTGATTTTACATCCTCCACAAAATTGTTCTTTTCCTGATCACTTGCAATCTTCATAAAATTTTCCACCGCCCACAAACTTTCAATATTCCATTTGTATCTCGCATTCGTTGGATAATCTGTTGTTTTATTTATTAGCTCCATAGCATCTCTGATGTTCCGGATCTGTTTTTGTTCCACCGTATCCTGAAGGTCAGAATATCCGATGTCATTATGAGAATGAGATACGAAATCGAACTCACGAAAAATTACGGGCTTCAAATCAATATTTTCATTTTTATTTAATAAACCTGCAACTGACACATTTATGTTGATACTTTTTGGCGCGTTTACTTTTGGCACCAATAATTCAATCGTATTCAATCCTAATGATAAAGGTTTACTGATTGCGTTTTTATCAATATCAGAAGTAATGATCACATTTCCGGAAGGCTTCGTATGGTCGATTTGCACATCAATTAATTGAAGCGTATCTAATCCATTTCTCACTAATGCGGGTTGAGGTATGATGTTTATTTTTTCACTCATTTCATATTTAAATGTCATGTACCAATCGGCGCTGTTTGCTTTTTCTCCATTTACTTTTAGTAACAGAGGTTCGCCTTTTTTATAAAATGTAACAGGAATTTTCAGGTACATATTTCCAAAAACATCTCCTGCATTGTCAATAGATTTTTGATCAAAAAATAATTCCGTTCCGTTCAATCCTTTTACATCCCAGGTCTTGATCACTTTTTTTGCAATGGTGGTAAATCTGAGCACCTTTTGATTATCGATATAAAAATCAAAATGTCTGTCTGCAGCACTTGTACCACACGAATAACCGGCTATCCAGGCAAAATAAATTGCGCTGTCTTTATAATCTAAAGGGATTTTTTCAGTTTGCCATTCAATTGCTTTATTTCCATCCGTTACTCTTGTGAGCAGCGCTTCAGTGGCATAAGGATGAAAAGAATGGTAAGAAATATTTTCTCCGGATATGTCTTTTACATAGCCTTTCAGCAATTCTTTTGCAGGAATACCGGAAGGATTAAACTGAGCAAATATGCTGTTGCAGAAAAAAGAAATGAAGAAAGCGGCAAGAAAAATTCCTTTAAAATTATTTCTCATTGAATAAAAAATTGAGAAATAAATGTAAAACAAAGTCAGTAAA
>JAHEZB010000096.1 GCA_023251285.1 Chitinophagaceae bacterium
ATTATATATTATAATGCGCTATTGAGGTAGGACTTTCAATTAATTTGGTCGTAATCAGGGAGTTTAGCGGTATCATATTGCCCTGCGAATTACGAACGTAATATCCTCCAATATCAGCGACAGATGAACGATAATTACTATCTGCCTGTGCTACAACTCTAAAATTTCTTCCATACAAATTAAAATCGTTGATGTAGGAACTTCCGAGCAAAGTCGACATAGTAGAATATACGTCAGCAACGGAAACACCCAATTGTTTCGCTTTCTCACGGTCAACATTTACCTGGTAACTTGGTGTATTGGCTGTAAAAAAAGTATAAGCACGACCTATTTCCGGCATTTTATTCAATTGAGCTACAAAATTATTAGCTACTTGCGAAAACCTTTCTATGTTGTCGGTGCTGGTAGTTTGTTGAAGTTCAAATGTAAAACCAGCTACGCGGCCTAGCCCCGGAACGGCAGGAGGTCCAATGACTAAAATCTTCGCGTCTTTTATGTCTGCCGTTTTTTGATAGATCCTTTGCATGACAGCATTTTGAGTATGTGATGGACCTTTACGCTCATCCCAGTCTTTCAGATGGATAAACATCGTTCCCACATTTGACTTATTAGAGGAACTAAGGACATTAAATCCGGCTAATCCGCCATCGACATTTATTTCCGGAATAGCTTTTAATCTTTGCTGGATTTCTTTCATCATATCCATACTCCTTGTAGTAGAGGCACCTTCCGGCATTTCATAAGTGAGATAAAGCCTTCCTTCATCTTCCTGCGGAATGAAACCCGTCGGCTTTGCCTTAAAAAGGAAAAATAAACCCACAAAAATCACTACCAGCAACACAATAACATATGGCCACCTTCTGATCCAGAGTGCCACACCGCGGGTATAAGAATTGGTGAATTTCCTAAACCGGCTATTAAAAGAGTAAAAGAATTTTCCCAAAAGTCCTTTTTTGGCTTTTTCATCCTTAGAATGTTTCAGCATTAAAGTACATAATGCAGGAGTAAGAGAAAGGGCTACAAAAGCAGAAATAATTACTGATACTGCAATGGTAATAGCAAATTGCTGATACAATCTGCCAACGATCCCGGGGATAAATCCGACAGGAATAAATACAGAAGCAAGGATCAAAGCAATAGCAATAACAGGCGCAGAAATTTCACTCATGGCTTTTCGTGTTGCATCCTTCGGCGACATGTTGTTGTGATCAATATTATGCTGAACAGCTTCTACCACAATGATGGCGTCATCCACCACAATTCCGATAGCCAGGATAAAGGCAAATAAAGTAAGGGTATTGATGGTAAAACCGAATGGAACAAAGAACATGAATGTACCAATCAACGAAACCGGAATTGCCAAAACCGGGATCAAAGTAGCCCGCCAGTTTTGCAAAAACAAAAACACCACTATTACCACAAGCGTTAACGCTTCTAAAAGAGTGATGATTACTTCACGCATCGATGTTTTAACTACTGAAACGGATTCAGAAGGAACATTAAAATCTATATCGTTTGGAAAGGTGCTTCTTAATTTTTCCAGTTCTTTGTTAACGCCGTCATAAGTTGATAAGGCGTTAGAACCGGGTGATTGATAGACCAATAAGAATGTTGCTGGTTTACCATCTACGAGTGCGTTACTTGAGTAATTAAATTGCCCCAATTCAACTCTTGCTACATCCTTGAGATAAACCATATTTCCCGTTGCCGGATCTGACCGGATAATAATATTTCTAAATTGGTCCGGCGTATTAATACGGCTGTTAGTCAGCACGCTGTATTCAAAACTTTGAGGGTTAGGCTGTGGCACACCTCCAACAGTACCTGGCGCTATTTCCAGGTTTTGTTCATTGATAGCTGCACTAATATCAGCAGGAGTGAGCTTTAAAGCAGCCAGTTTTTGAGGATCAAGCCAGATACGCATACCAAAGTCACTTCCAAAAACATTAATATCTCCGACACCTGGCACACGCTTCAACGCATCCACCAGGTAAATTGAAACATAATTACTTATAAATTTTAAATCATGGGTTCCATTTGGCGAATAAAAAGCAAGAACTTCAATGAAGGTTGGATTTCGTTTTAAAACTGTAACTCCCAATCTTTTTACTTCAGCAGGCAAACTTGGAAGCGCCACATTTACCCTGTTTTGCACATCAAGCGCCGCAATATCTACATTGGTACCCACATCAAAAGTTGCTGTGATAGAACTTTGGCCACTGGAAGTACTGTTGCTGGTCAGATAAGTCATTCCAGGCGACCCGTTGATCTGCGTTTCCAGCGGAGTAGTTACTGTCTGCTCTACCGTCGTTGCGTCCGCTCCGATGAAATTACCACTCACAGAAACCGTTGGCGGCGATATATCAGGGTACTGAGCGATAGGAAGATTGGTGATTGAAATAATACCAACCAGCACAATCACGATTGATATTACAATTGCCGTAACCGGCCTTTTTATAAAAGTTTCTGCAATCATTTTTTTGAATAAATTTCTAAAACCTAAATCCCGCTATTTATCTTGTTCACTGCTGACTTTAACAACAGTACCATCATGTAGATTCTGAACTCCCTGAACTGCGATCTTTTCACCCGGTTTTAAGCCCGATTTTACAATAATACTGTCGCCTATTACAGTTCCTAAAGTAACCTGTTGTTGATGAACCTTTGAGCTATCACCTAACACAAAAACAGAAAACTCACCTAATTGTTCGTTTACTGCAATGTGAGGAATGATGGTTGCATTTTTCGAGGCAGTATTTTTAACCCTTACGGTTGTATTCATTCCTGCTTTCAACATATCTTTTGGATTCGGGAAACTTAACCTCACTTTTATCGTTCCTGTTTGAGGATCCACAGCCCTGTCAATAACACTAATATTTCCGGGATATGGATAAATGTCATTTCCAAAAGCAATGGTAAAAGTAGAATCAGCAACGTTTTGCTTACTTTGTTGCAATTCAGTAAAACGGTAAATATCTTTTTGGTCAACAGTAAAATCAACTGCAATCGGATTGTCTGTTGAAACAGTATTTAAAACCGTTTGTCCCGCTACAACAGCAGTTCCTTTTTTTACCTGCGAAATACCGATCGTACCGGTGAGTGGTGCGTAAATATCAGCAAATTGCACATTAGAATGAACACTTGCAACATTCGCCTGCGCTGCTGCCACTTGCTTTTTTGTAGCATCCAAAGTAGCATTGGCGTAATCAACTTGTTGCTTTGCAATTGCATCATGCTGGGCAAGTTCGTTGTAACGCGCCGCATCTTTCTCCGCTTTCACCAGGTTCGCTTGTTGCACCTGCAGGTTCGCGACTGCCTGTTGATAGTTCGCTTTATAAATTTGCGCATCTATCGTGTAAAGAAGCTGCCCTTTTTTTACATTTTGTCCATCTTTAAAATAAATTCCGGTGATGTATCCACTCACCTGTGGTGTCAGATTTATTTGATCTAATGCGTTGATCGTTCCCGGATATTGATCATAATAAACCGCATTGGTCGAAGAAACCGTCGCTACCGTAATAGGAACAGCCGCCGGTGGGCCTTGTTGCTGTTGCTGGTTTTTTTGATTCGAACAGGAAAAAAATAATGCTGCCGCGAGAAAAATGTAAAAAATCTGTTGGTATAATTTCATGCTTATTTTTATTTTAATAATTGATACTTCCTAATGCCTGTGCTACGTCTATTTTGCTGGATAAAAGCTGGTAGAGCGCATTGTAATAATTGATTTGTGCGGTTCGTAAATCCGACTCAGCGGTAATGACGTCTAAATATGCCTTTACTCCCGAACGGTATTGCAGTTGAATTACATCATATACTTCACTGGCCAGCGAAAGATTTTCTTTCAGGCTTAAATAATTATACAGATTGCTTTTGTAAGAAGCGAGCGCGTTTTCATATTGGGTGTTGACTGTATTTTCATAACTGCGAATATTATTGCTTGCCTGCACGATCTGGTACTGTGCCTGTTTTATTTGTTGCAATCTTTTTCCTCCCTGGAAAATCGGTATTGATAATGTAATTCCCGCATAGGAATTTGGATACGATTGGGCATATAATTTTGAAAATTGGTTATTGAGAAAATTCAGGTTATAATTTCCAAAAGCAGCTACATCAGGCAAAAAACTCCATTTATAATATTGTAAATTGTATTCCTGCAATTTTTTCTGTGTCTCCAGTTGCTGAATTTCAATGCGGTTATTGTAATCAATAATTTGTGTGGTATCGAAATAAATTTCTCTCTCCATTTGAGTGGTATCATAAGAGAGGTCAAGAAGTCTGGTGTCGGGATAACCCATCAACGCTTTTAAAGCCGCATTTTTTGCTTTTAGAGATTCTTCTCCCGATTTTTGTTGTGCTTTTGCATTATTCAAAGCAATGGTGGCTCTTTTATAATCTGTTTTATCTACAATACCCGCCTGATATTGATAATATGCGTCTTTCAGGCTTTGGTTTGTACGAACGATATCTTCTTCAATTACCTTCAACTGTTGCACAGTAAGAATGATATCATAAAAGGCCTTGCTCACTTCGACAGCCAGGTTTATTTTTTGCTCTTTAGTATTTTGACTGGCAGCAAGGCGAACATCTTTTGAAGTTCGTGAAGCGAGCAACACATCCCGGTTAAAAATGTTCTGTGTTACACCGAAATCAGCGCCTGAAGTATTTTGTGTTCCTGTATGAACAATATTTCCATTGAAGTTGAGAGTGGGTAATTTAAAATTATGCTGAAGATTATAGTTAAAATTTACCTGTGGATACCAATCGGCTAATTTGCTTTTGATGATCGTCTCGGTAATGTCCTGGTTAATTTTGGCATTCTGAATATCCGGATTATGTTGAATCGCGTATTGAATACAGTTTTGCAAAGTCGGTTGCTGAAGTGTGGGCAAAGAATCATTTGTTTGCGCGTGCAAAATGCCGCCACCGAATAATGTTACAATAAATATAAACAGCGTTTTATTCCTTTTTAATTTCTTTTTTAATTTCTGATAATCCATTCTATCTCTTTTATTCATTGTAATTTAATTCCGTCCCAAATGATGGTGGCTATCTTGCACAAATCCTGATCTGTATAATCAAAACGACCGGTAATATGATATTTTGCTGTCGCCATGATAGCGCCAAATACCACAGACGCTACCAAATTATATTCCATTTTTTTAAGGTACCCGTTGTCCATTCCCGATTGAAAAAACTCGCTGAATTTATCAACAGGAATTTTATTGTTTTTCTTTTTTATACCTTTAAAATGCGGAGCACTGTTATATTGTTGTATAAAAATCAAACTGCCGGGATTGGCGATAAAATACCTGCAAAGATTTGTCCAGCCGCTAAAAAATTGAGAACGAAAATCCTTTCCTTCATTTTTTTCAGTAAACATCTCAGCAAGCATTTCTTCCCGGATCACATTGTGTAGTTCCGTTATAATCGCTTCCTTGTTTTGAAAATAATGGTAAATGGTTCCGGCGGCTACGTTCGCATTTTTAGCAATCAAACTGATAGGCGTTCCCTGCAAGCCATATTGCCGGATTAACTCTAAAGTAGTTTCTAAAATTGCTTTTCTTTTATCTGCTGTTTCCGATTGAACGTTCATTCGGGGCGCAAGGTAGGCACAAAAGAAATAGAATTTTCCGCATCAATCAGAATATATTACCGTTTATAAAAAGTGAAAAAAGTATGACGAAAGAAGATTCAGGTCTCGAATTCAACGGCAGTAAACGAAGAAAAACGCAGTTTCTTCTTTTTTTAAGAAACACGATTTATAGGAGTATCTTGATCCTCAATCCCAAGTATATCTTCATGCGACCTATTGATTTCATCTGTTTTCAACCAATTTTTCATTAATCAGATAACTTTCAATTTCCGCTATTCCAGTCGACTGTTTCTGTGATTCGATAGAAAGCGAAATTGAGCTCACTTCTGTTTCTGGAAATGTCAGAATGCGTTTATGCCCAATGGTTGTTCCGTTAATTTCTTTTAAAATCCGTTTGTTTTTATCAAGCAACTGAATGGTAAATTTTGCGCATTGCTGGCCATTTACCAGGTTTTCCTGCAATACAAGACAATTGATTTTTTCAGGCTGGTTGAAAGAAACTCGAATGGATTGCGATGTAGGATTCACGATAGTTTCAAACGTTTTATTATTATCGTCATCCAGTTTTTTCGTGATCGTGTTTTTTTGATTGTTAACAAGAAATATTTCGCCTTTTTTAGAAAGATCAGCCGAAAAGCTTTCGTCTATTAATTTTTTAAAAGCGATCAATGAAGCGGAATCATAATTAGAGATCAATCCTCTTTGATCCGGAGGCACGTTTAAAATTAAATTCGCCCCCCGACCAACACTTTTTAAATAAATGTCAAAAAGCTGCTGCGGTGTTTTCACCAAAGAATCTTCTTTTTGATGATAAAACCATCCGGGCCTGATGCTCACATCACATTCTGCAGGTATAAAATTTTTACCCCAAACATTTCCCTGGTTCAAAGTGTCTGTTGGCGGTGCTCCAGCTCCTCTTTTAAAGCCGGCGGTATCCAGCAAATCCCAATTTGTTTTTCCGGCATATCCTTTTTCATTGCCACACCACCGGGCATCCGGGCCTATGTCGCTGAAGATAATCGTATTCGGAGAAAGCTTTCTAACTACTTTTTCAAACCGGGCAAAATCATAAACCTGTTTTTTACCATTTGGTCCTTCACCATTGGCACCATCCCACCAAAGTTCCCAAATAGGGCCATAGTTCGTAAAAATTTCTTTCAACATATTTACAAATACATCATTGTATTTTGGCGTACCATAAGCCGGATGATTTCGATCCCACGGTGAAAGATAAACACCGAATTTCAGACCGTATTTTTTGCAAGCTTTTGATAATTCTTTCAATACATCGCCTTTGCCGTTTTTCCATTCGCTTTCTCTCACAGTATGCGTAGAATATTTACTGGGCCAAAGACAAAAGCCATCATGATGTTTGGCCGTGATCATAATTCCTTTTGCTCCTGCTGCTTTTGCGATGCGGCACCATTGATCACAATCCAAATCTTTCGGGTCAAATACTTCTGCATTCTCTGTGCCTTTGCCCCATTCCAAACCGGTGAAAGTATTTGGGCCAAAATGAGCGAAAAAATAATATTCCA
>JAHEZB010000097.1 GCA_023251285.1 Chitinophagaceae bacterium
AAGCCGATAAAACACAAATAAACCGGTTGTTTACAAACCTTCTTCAAAACGCGGTACAATCTGTTCCGGATTACAGGCATATCATGATAGATATTAAAAGTGAGTTGCTTGATGATAAAGTTTTAATCTCGGTGAAGGATAATGGAAATGGAATTGAAGCAGAAAAGATCAATAAAATATTCACCCCAAACTTCACCACCAAAACGTCCGGAACCGGCCTTGGCCTTGCAATGTGCAAAGGAATTGTTGAAACGCTAAACGGTAAAATATGGTTTGAAACAAAAGAAGGAGAGTGGACATGTTTCTTTGTAGAATTGCCTGTTTATGTTCCTGTCTCTTCTGAATAGAGTTTTAAGTAATCGGGCTAACGGAAAAATATCCATGAAAAAAATGTTGAAGCAGAGCAACAAATAATGAAGATTCTTATTTTTTTTAGGGCAATAGTAAATAAGAAGTTGCAGTTATCTAATCAGATCTACTAACGGTAAGTCACAAACGAAAATAATATTCGCAGCAAAAAGACAAATAGCTGCGATTCCTATTTTATCATCGTTAAATAATCTTCAAACTCTTTCAAACTAAAACTGCTTAAATTATTTTTTGCAGTTACCATTCCTTTCTGTGCTACAAGTACCCCATACCTGGTGTTTTGAAATTCCCCGATTGAATGAGCATCGGGATCGATCGATAGTAAAACATTTTTTGAAAGAGCATATTCAATCCATTGCCATCTCATATCGAGCCTTCTTGGGTGAGCATTGATCTCAATCACCACTTTGTTTTCAGCGCATGCATCTATAATCTTTTTATAATCTACAGAATATCCTTTCCTGCTCAGTAAAAGTCTTCCTGTCATGTGGCCAAGAATCGTAGTGAATGGATTTTCAATTGCTTTTAATAGACGCATCATTGCTTTCTGCTCATTCATTTTCAAATTTGAATGAACAGAAGCAATTACCAAATCGAAAGTAGAAAGAACCGAATCGGTGTAATCGAGATTTCCATCACTGAGAATGTCGCTTTCAATACTTTTAAATACTTTGAATGGATAAAGTTTTTTATTCAGTTCATCTATTAGCTGATGCTGCTGAATTATTTGCTCTTCGCTCAAACCATGCGCATAATTTGCGGCTTTACTGTGGTCGCTAATTACCAGATATTCTTTTCCGTTTTTCATGCACGCTACAGCTAACTGTTCAATCGTGTTAATGCCATCGCTCCAATTACTATGGCAGTGAATAATTCCCTTTATATCATCCGGCTGTATTACTTCAGGAATTTTATTGTCGGCAGCAACTGCTATTATAGATTTATTTTCTCTTAAAAAAGCAGGAACATATTCGATTGCAGCTTGTTTAAAGATATCTGTATCATTGGTTGCTTTTTGAAAATTAATGTTTTGAAAATCTTTTTTAAATGCAGTAATAAAATCAGCAGAACCGGTTGTTTCAAAAACTTTTTTTACAAAATGAATTTCATCTGTTGGGTGCAATTTGACTTTTATCCCATCATTGTATTTGTACAAAATGCTTTCATTATCATTTTCTAAAAATTCAAATTCATCCAATAGTTCTAATTTTTTAATAATTACTTTTTCAGAAAAAGGAATGACATATTCAAGCATATCAACGGTTTCCGTATGTCGTGCTATATCTCCGGTTAATTTTATTTTTTCTGAAGAAAACGACTTTTGTAAAAAGCTTTCAAGATCCGATGCGAGTTGGTCTACCTGTGCAAATAAAAAGCTTCCCTGTTGTCGCAAATAAAATTCAATGGATTCGATAACATTGTCCTGGGTTTTCTTTCCAAAACCTTTATAAAGAAGCAAACGATTTTCATTGCATGCATATAAGAGTTCACCGATATTTTCAATGCACATTTCTTTCCAGATCAGCGAAATTTTTTTTGGTCCCAGTCCTTTAATTTTTAACATTTCAAAAATGCCTTCTGGTGTTTTTAAAATTAAATCTTCAAGAATTTTCATTTTTCCAGTTGATAAAATTTCAACAATCTTCTGTGCAATTGCTTCGCCTATTCCATTTATTTTAGAAATGGATTCTTCAGAAAGCGTTTGCAGCTCGACCGTTAGTTGACTTATTTTATACGCAACAACCGAATATGTTTTTGCTTTGAAATTGTTTTCATCATGTATGTCCATCAATTTGGAAAGTAATGAAAACTGGTGTGCAATTTCTTTATTATTCATGTGGTAAATATAAAAAATCCAAAGGCAGATAACGTAAATGAGAGAGTGAAATATTTCAGGAACAATCGCTGAAGTCCTTGTCTTTACTGCATTTCCATGAAGAATAAAAAAAGTCCCGAAATTTCGGGACTTTGAATTATCTGCAAGAAAAAATAAATTATTTTTTCTTAGGAGCAGCTTTTTTAGCGGCAGCTTTTTTAGGAGCGGCGGCTTTTTTAGGAGCAGCTTTTTTAGGAGCGGCTTTCTTTGCGGCGGCGGCCTTTTTAGGTGCAGCCTTTTTTGCAGCGGCTTTTTTAGGAGCGGCTTTTTTTGCAGTTGCCATGTTTTTAGAATTTAATTGTTAGTAAATAAAAATTAAAAATAAAAACATTTTGTTAACTGCCAAAACTTATTTGAAAAAAAAATTATGCAGTTGCTTCTGAAGCCTTGACAGAAACGATGGTTTTATCACCTTTTGTCTTCCTGAATTCAACAACACCATCAGCTGTAGCGAAGATGGTAAAGTCTTTTCCAAGTCCTACATTT
The DNA here is from genome assembly GCA_023251285.1 of Chitinophagaceae bacterium. GTDB lineage: Bacteria > Bacteroidota > Bacteroidia > Chitinophagales > Chitinophagaceae > Ginsengibacter. The sequence continues at coordinate 2,732 of JAHEZB010000097.1, forward strand.
TTACCAGGATGATAAACGGTTCCGCGTTGGCGGAGAATAATATTTCCTGAGGTAGCAGCCTGGCCACCAAAAATTTTTACACCTAATCTTTTACTTTGTGAATCACGTCCGTTTTTTACTGAACCTTCACCTTTTTTATGTGCCATGATTTTTTAATTAAAACTGTTCAAATTGAAATGAATATTTTCATTGCCGTATAACGGTAATGGCTATGCGATTTCTGTAACTTTAATATGAGTGTACTGAGTGCGATGGCCATGTTTTTTTCTAAAACCTTTTCTTCTTTTCATTTTAAAAGCAATCACTTTTTCACCCTTAACCAATTCATTTATAATTTCTGCTTTTACTTTTATAGCAGCATCACCATTGACAGAAATCTTTCCATCGTTGTCATGCAAAAGCACTTCAGAAAATTCCACCTGATCACCTTGTTTTCCTGCAAGATGAGGTACATACAAACTTTGGCCTGGCGTTACTTTAAATTGCTGACCGGCGATTTTTACTATAGCAAACATACTTTTCCAATTTTTTTTGGAGTGCAAATGTAAGGGAATTAAAAATAATTTCTGAAACTAAATTGTATTAAAAACCGCATTTTGCAATTTTTAAGATAAAATACTGTAATCCAACAAATAAAAGATAATGCTTTTGTAAAATTAAAAGTGGTTTTTTACTTTCGCCGCGTAAAATTATGGAATGACCAGTTTTAAAAAGATTTTTCGGTTTTTATTCAGTATTTATGGCTTCGCTGTTTTTTTACTTTGGATGTTCATTTTGCTTCCTTTATTTATTTGGGCTTTTTTGCAAGAACCAGTGAAAGGTGGGAATTTGATATATAAATTTTCCCGCTTTTGGGCTGACGCCTTTTTTTTAATGCTCGGCATAAAACATTGGAATATATATGAAGCGCCTTTCGACAGAAACGCTGAATATATTTTTGTAAGCAATCATATTTCTTATTTGGATATCCCGATGATGATGAAAGTGATCAGACGACAGAAAATCCGCATTTTAGGAAAAGCCGAAATGAATAAAATTCCAGTGTTTGGGTGGATCTATAAAAGAGGAACAGTATCGGTTGATCGCAATAGTGCACACGCTCGATCCAAAAGTATCCATAAATTAATTCGATTTATCCATCAAAAAATTTCTGTTTTTATTTGCCCTGAGGGAACGTTCAACATGACTCATCAACCATTAAAGAAGTTTTACGATGGCGCTTTTAAAATTGCTATTGAAACCCAGAAACCGATACAGCCTATTTTATTTTTAGACACTTACGACCGCCTCGGTTATGAAAGTATATTTTCTTTAAATCCCGGCAAATGCCGTGGCGTGTATCTTTCCCCAACTTCTACAGAAGGTTTGACCCTGAATGATGTTTCTTTATTGAAAGAAAAAATTTTTAAACAAATGGAAGATGCTTTGATCAGATATAAAGTAAGTTGGATTAAACAACTGTAAGACTTACTGAAGGTATTGCTCTTTCATCAAGTTATTTTTACCGCTTTAATCATGCCATTCACCGAAAAGCTGTGTTCATTAAAAATTATTTCAGGTTACTTTTGCTCTCTGAAATTTTATAAGTAGCACATTAGAATTTAATTTTTTTCATTGAAAAAAAGGTGAATGAAGCCGAAAGAAAAAAAACAGAAACTGCCCAAGGCAAATATTTTTAAGATCCTGAAGCCTTATTCAGGAATGATCAGTGCACTTTTATTTTTTGCATTATTGAGCAACGGCCTCAATCTTGTTATTCCCAAAATTATTCAATTCGGCATTGATGATTTTGCGAAAGGAACTTTCAATATGCAAAGGATCATTACGTGGTTTTTGATTGCTGCAATTCTCATTTTTATTTTCTCTTATGTTCAAAGCATCATTCAAACTTTTGCTTCCGAAAGAGTGGCGCGGGATATGCGCAAAAAACTTTCTTCAAAGATTTCTGAGCAGGATTATCAATACATTCAGCAAACCACGCCGGCTAAACTTCTTACTAATCTTACTTCTGATGTGGATGCCATAAAAATGTTTGTGGCTCAGGCAATCGTTACCATAGTTTCTTCATTAGTATTGATTATAGGAGCGAGCATCTTGCTGTTGAATCTTAATTGGCGCCTCGGCTTGCTGGTTTTGTTGATGATCCCGATCATTGCCGGTACTTTTATTTTCATTTTTAAAAAAGTAAAAACGTTATTCAGAAAATCCCAGGAGGTGATCGACTGGCTTAATAAAGTAATCAATGAAAGTATTTTAGGCGCAGCATTGATAAGAGTGTTGAATGCTCAGTTTACTGAGTACAATAAATTTATTGATGCAAGCGGAGAAGCAAAAAACCTTGGATTATCTATTTTAAAATTATTCGCTACCCTTATTCCGATTATTGTTTTGACTTCCAATCTTGCACGTCTTGCCGTACTTGGTGTGGGCGGTCATTTTGTAATCATTGGCAACATGTCTTTGGGTGAATTTGCTGCGTTCAATAGTTACATCGCTATTCTTATTTTCCCCATAATCATGATTGGTTTTATGAGTAATGTTATTGCCCGCGCTTCGGCCTCTTATCAGCGGGTTCATGCTACCTTAGAATCTCCTGATTTTGTGGATAAAGGCACAGTAAACAAAGAAATAAAAGGAAATATTAGTTTGGAGAATGTCAGTGTTTTTTATGGAGAAAATCCGGCTTTGAAAAACATTTCTTTCAAAATAAATGGTGGTACCAGAAACGCGATCATTGGCCCTACTGCTGCAGGCAAAACTCAATTATTTTATTTATTAACAACTTTGATAAAAGCGACAGAGGGAGCGGTTTTTTATGATGATATAAAGATTACAGATTATAAAAGGGACGTTCTTTTGAAACAAATAGGACTGGTTTTTCAGGACAGTATTATTTTCAATTTGGCGCTTCGGGAAAACATTGCTTTTAATTCAGAAATAACGGAAGAGGATTTGCAAAAAGCAATCGATACGGCAGAACTCAATGACTTTATAAAGACGCTTCCTCAGGGATTAGAAACGATTGTATCAGAGCGCGGTTCCAGCCTTTCGGGTGGACAAAAACAGCGGATCATGCTTGCCCGCGCGCTAGCCATCAATCCCAGCGTTTTATTGCTTGATGATTTTACCGCAAGAGTAGATACACTTACTGAACAAAAAATTTCTGGCAATCTCAAACAAAATTATCCTGATACGACGATCGTTTCAATAACCCAAAAAATTGATCCGATTAAAGATTATGATCAGATCATTGTATTGATGGAGGGGGAATTAATTGCAAGTGGTAAACATCCTTATCTCATGCAACATTCTCCCGAATATGTTCAGATTTACCGTTCACAGAAAAGTACGATGGACTTAACAGAAGCATAATTTTTACACAACCGGCATAATAAAGAATGGATTACAATCTTAATAAAGAACACAAAACTTCAACCACCGCAGCATTAAAAAAAATGCTGCAATTTATGAAGGAAGAGAAGCGCAATCTCATCATCGCATTTGTTGTAATGGCGCTTAATTCAGGCATTGCGATGCTTACCCCTTATCTGATCGGATATACCATCGATCATTATATTCAGACAAAATTGTACCGTGGATTAATGACATTTACCGGTATTTTGTTGGTGCTTTATATTATCTCTGCTGCTACAGATTATCTGCAGACAAAAATCATGGGAAGTATTGGTCAACGAATGCTTTATAGCTTACGCAATGCGGTTTTCAACAAAATCCAAAGCCTTCCTGTTGCCTTTTTTAATCAGAACAAGGCCGGAGATCTAATCTCCAGAATTAATAACGATACGGATAAGGTGAACCAGTTTTTTTCGCAATCTCTTTTGCAATTTGTTGATAGTATTTTTATGATGACCGGAGCAGCTATATTTCTTTTGGCTATCCACGTAGAACTGGGCGCTGCTGCTTTGATACCGGCCGCTTTCATTCTAATATTCGTAAAACTTATTTCACCTATGGTGAAAAAAAAGAATGCGGCAAGTTTAAAAAGTACCGGAGGATTGAGCGCCGAAATCCAGGAAAGCCTGGGAAATTTTAAAACAATTGTTGCATTCAACAGGAGAGATTATTTCAGAAAAAAATTTAATGCTGCAAATTTTATTAATTACAAAGCGTCTGTCAGTGCCGGTTTGGTCAATAATGTTTTCATGCCTGTATTTACATTATTTTCAAATATTGCTCAACTCATCGTTCTTGCCTTTGGAATTTATTTGATTTCAAAAGGCGATTTCACCATTGGATTGTTGATTAGTTTCATTGCGTATGTACAATACTTTTATCAACCACTGCGACAATTGGCAACTTTGTGGGCAAGCTTCCAAACCGCGATGGCAGCGTGG
>JAHEZB010000098.1 GCA_023251285.1 Chitinophagaceae bacterium
GTATTTGATTCCGAATTTACCTTTCTCTTTTCCAAAAGGAATTTTTTCAATTCACTTATTTCCAGCTCCGCTTTATTTTCCAACGCGCTTTTTAAACGTAAATAATTTTCACCGATGCAGGGCATATACCAGCAACTGTTTGTCTTGCTCCATTTACAACCCGCCTGTTTTTGAATAGCTGACTGGATCGCCGCATTCTTCTCAAAATAGATACCAATGCACGATTGCCCCCGATGATACAATGGCTTTAAGATTACCTGCATTTGTTTGAAAATTGATTATTGAAGGGGTTATTGTAAGGGTTGTCAACCTTCCAAAGGTATTTTATTGAAAGGGTTGCCAACCTTTGAAAGGTTGGCAACCCTTGTTGGAATTCATTATTTAAAATGGCAACTCATCGGCATTCTCATCGTGAATTTCTTCTGCAACAGGTTTACCTTTTTTATCCAGCATGATGATCTGATCGGCCACTATCTCTGTTACATATTTTTTCACGCCGTCTTTATCCTCATATTGACGGTTTCTTAATCTACCTTCAATACATAGTAAGCTGCCTTTGCGGATATATTCACGGGCCAAAGTAGCCAACCCACGCCAGGCAATGATGGTATGCCAGTCGGTGCGAGACTGTGTTTCACCATTTTTAAGGCGATACGTTTCTGTAGTGGCAAGAGCCAGTTTTGCTACCGGTGTCCCATCGTTCAATGTTCTAAATTCGGTTTCTTTTCCGGAATTGCCAATCAGGATAACTTTATTGATTCCTCTCATAAGCGCTGGTTTGATGGTTTTATTTTGTATGCAAAAGATCGTATGCAAAAGGTGACACCTTTTCCAAAAGGTGTCACCTTTCAATGGCTTCGCCGTTTCTGCCTTACAGCAGTCAGAATCGGTAAACTTTTTTTAATTGTTAAACAAAATACGCTCTTTTTAATTTCTTTGTCAAATTATTCAGACGGCAAAGGGTGAATCAGAATTGAGCGTATTTGTTGGTTAATATTAAGTCACGTTCTTTTCCGGGTAATTTGCGCTTTCAGCTTTTAGAATTTTAAAAGCTTCCTTGTTTTGGCCGCAATAGCTTTTGATGGTCATATGTTTTGGTTTCTTTTCCAGGCTTGTGTTGAAATTAAAAAGTTAGTTTTTTGTTTGTTTACCGGTATTTTCAATCATCGCTATTTTCTTTATTTCTTCCCTCTCACCTCCCCCACCCACTTCAACTTTTATCCTAAATACATCGCTTTCACAATCCCCGCCGGCATAAACGCTTTATTCACCGATTTTTGCAGGTGGCCGTTTTTATTAAAATAATATTCTACAGAAACACCAGTTACAATAAGGCTTTGGGAGGGGGTAGGTGTGGGCAGTGATATGATTTGCTCAGCAACCGGTTCGTTATTATAATCGAAATTTAAAGTGGTGGTTGTGCCACCTGTGTTTCCGCCATTTTTCAAATCATAGCCACCTGTTGCGATATGGCATTTCACTAAAACGGTACCGGCAGGGGCCAGGATATTTTCCGCAGGCACAAAGGCGGGTATTTTCATTTGCAGCGTATCTTCAGCGGCTTTCGTTACTTCCAACGAAACCCTCCATCTTTCTGCGACCGTATCGCCCTGTGTAAAGGGAAAGCAGTCCAGGTAAGGCACCGGATCACATGGTTGCTCCGGGTCAAACCCGGATCGTAACCAACGGCACAGATCAGATACAAGCCTCGTTTGCATTTTATTATCTGCCGGAAACGGGATCACCGGAAGAAGTTGTTGCCGCAGAATTTTTCCGGCGCGCGATGCTTTACCAAATTCACCCGCCCGCTTTTTGGTGGCTTTGGTTTGTTTTATACTACCGGAAACCGAACGCGCATAATATTTGTCGCCGCGTTTATAAAACACGATGTTTTGTATCCTTCCCGTGATCTGCAAATTAATTTGTGATGGCATAATAGTATATTTTATAATGATAATTAAAGCATCTTTCGCTGCCGGTTAAAGTATAAATAGTCCAGGTCTTCACTATACCATCTTCATAGCATAGCCGTACCATAGCCCACTCAAGTCCGGCATAAGTCCGGCATATCCCGGACTTAACCCGGACTTGTATACAAGGAAACCCCTATCAAAACGCACGAAGATAGCTGTTTAGTATTGCTCGCCGCATGCTTCCGATAAAGTCTGTTTAAATAGTCCATTATGCACGGTTTGGAAAAAAAATAATTGAGTTTCATCAGCAGTATAAGCCGATTCTGCTAATGATTGCACAGGAAAGAAGCCTATTTCAGGGAAGGAATAAAAGGAGAAAACGGGAAAGACGGTGCCGCGGTTTACAGAGATTTTCAGAAGGTAATAAGGCGGGTTGGATGTGCTTCGAGACGGTGAACCAGGGGCGGATGTAAAACCTACAATTATGCGAGCAGGAGGTAAAAGGCTGTGCATTCAATCGCATGCACGACGGAGCAATCGACTGCCAACCACCGGTTAAAGATACTTACCACTACTACTTTCCAGCTGCCACTTACTAGTTTCTACTTACCCGCTCATTACCATTTTATATGTTCATCAATGAACATTATCAGTCCTTTAGCCATAGCGATTTGCTCTTTTACTTTAGGATGGCCGTAGGTGTCTTTATAAGGAGCGAAATAGGTAAATATTTTTTTGTCGTGCAAATCGTCAACGGCTTTTCGAACATAGCCGGGCCAGGGAGAGCCTTTTTTGGTAATGTCCATATTACCCAGCATACAAATGATCTGGGCCTTTGGGTAAGTAGAGCGAATTGTATGCACAAAATTTTTATAAGCTTCCACGATCTGCGATTCATCCGGAGGTTTGGTTCCAAACCGCTTTTTGAATTGTTCATTATCCGGCATCTTTACAATCCATGAATCGTTTTGAAACAGATTAATGACTACCAGATCCGGTGTGTATTTTGAAAAATCCCATTTACTGGAAGAATCTGTAGGGTCAAGCCTGTCGTACATCTCAGGCATGATCAGGGGAAACCAGCTCACCATGATGCCGATGCCGCTTTTGGCGGTACAATGATACTGTGCATTAAAATGACGCGCCGTGATGGCGGCATAAGTGTCGTAATTATTTTCATAATATCCGTAAGGATAATCTTTTGCCGAATCATAAATCGCATAGCCGCAGGTGATGGAGTTGCCGAAGAACTCAATTTTTCTGCGGGGTAATGTATCCGCTTTCAGAAGCCGGGTATGTTCATTTTCCACAAAACCGTAAAACCAGGTTTTTCCTTTATCCCATTCCGTTCTTTTAAAAACCTGCAAAGAATGTTTTCGATAAGGAAGCCCTTCAGCAAGCGATACTACTTTTTTTACAGTATCAAATTGGACGGTACGGATGCTGTCTTTGTCGATGATGATATTATAGTAATTGGAAGTATCCTGGTCTTTGAATATGCCCGAAATGCCTGTGCCGGTGAAGTTGACAGTAAAAGAAGTGCCCGGCCACATCAAGGTAGCCGCATCGTTTGTAAATAAAATTCTACCCTGGTAAGAAATGTGTTTATCTTTAAAAGAGATGGTATCCTGGCAAAAACCATTGAGGTGAAAAGCAAACAAAAGCGTGAGGGATAACAGGAAATTTTTTAGCATACGGAAAAATTTGAAGTGCTAATTTAGGATTTTAGGATGTAGTATTGGGATGCATAATGTAAGATTGAGGATTTTGAATAACCCGGAGCAACGTGAACGACAAAAATATTAGAGCCGAACGGGCTGTTAATTGTGAATTTTGAGGTTTTCAAATATCTGTATATTCCAAAAAACCAGCCTTCATCTCTTCCCATTCTTCTTTTAAAATACTGTAATAAACCGTATTCCTTCTATACCCATCAAACATGATCGTATGCGACCTTAAAATACCTTCAAATTTTCCACCTATCTTTTCTATTGCTTTTCGGGAAGCGGCATTTCTTTCATCCGTTTTTAGTTCCACGCGATGGGCGTGCAGGTGCTCAAAGGCATATTCCAGCAGGAGAAACTTACAGTTTTTATTAAGCCCCGTACGTTGAAATGCTTTGCCATACCAGGTAGCGCCAATCTCGAGCCGGTCATCGGGATTTGAAATATTCAGGTAACTGGTGCTGCCTGCCCAGGCATTTTCTTTTTTATCAAACACGGTGAACGTATAACGCTGATGATCCCGGCGAAGGCGAATGGCCTGATCAATATATTGCTGCAACAGCTCGCGGGTATATACAGGAGCCGGTGAATATTGCAACAGGTTTTTATCTTCTGTGGCAATTGAAAATAAAAGATCAACATCTTCGCTGTGAACCGGCCGAAGCAAGGCTCTTTGGTTTTCCAGGATGATCTCGTCATTGAATGAGAAGTGCATGTTGTGTTGTTCTATTGTTGGATTGTTGATTTAACGCGATAAAATTAGAACATTCAAAACAACAAACCTTAAACCCCGGATCTTCAATGGGAACTTTCAGGCTGCGGAAGGCAAGCCTGCCCGACGTAGGACAACTTTCAACGTGCTACATCGAACCTTCATAAAAACGTTCAGGCCGCGGAAGGCAAGCGTCCCCGCCGTGGAGCGACTTTCAACCTGTCGGGTCGGGCGCAGCATTTCAGCTTCAGCCGCTCGCGGAATGCATGAGGACCCGGTATTTCAACATCAGATTCTGATTGTTTCTTAGCCTGAACTTCCCTCGTATCGACTTCCTTATTAGTGCAATTCACATATATGAATCCAGTTGTGACACTTTGTTTATAGGGCAAATTAAAATTTCCACTATAAAGAATTTTTATTATTTTTAATATCTGCTAATCGAAGAGAATCCCCATAAAAATTTTCACTTAAACATTTAAACAAACACAAAATGAAAAGGATCATTCTTATTCTGGCAGCCATTTCCTTTATTTTTTCATGCAATGAAAAAAAGAACCAGTTGAATAAAAATGCCGATGTGCTCGCAGACAACCTGAATGGGCATGTTCAGCAAGTAGTAGCAACAGACTACAAAGTGGACAGCAGCGGTAATATTGGTGAGCAGGATTCCTGTTGTGTCGTAATAAACAAATATGATGAAAAGGGATGGATCACAGAATACAGCAACAATGATAAAGCAACACCCAATAAAAAATCCGAAACATTTACTCATGAAAATGGAATGATGACGGATGTTAAGATGACAACTGATGGTAAAGTATCGTCAACTATTTCAATAAAAAACCAGGACGGCAAATATGTTTCGGCGCAGGAGCTTGATTCTGCAAATAAACTGAAGAATTACTATACTGACCTTTCTCAAAATGATTACACACAGCTCACAGGGATGAAGAAATACAATGCAGACAGTACTTTGAGCAGTACGATGACCAACACTTTCAACAAGCAAATCTTTACAGGAAACGAAACAAAAGATAGTGTTGGAAAAGTTATTTATGCATCTACAGTAAAACTTGATGATAAGAATAATCCGATAGAAATTTCAGAAAAAGAGGTAACAAAAGATACAACAAAAAACACGGTAACGAAATATAAGTACGGTACTTATGACAAAGAAGGAAACTGGACTGAAAGAACCGAAATAGCGGAAAACGGCAAACCTAAAAAAATTACCAAAAGAGAGATCACTTATTATAAAGACTAAATTGTGAATTATTTGTTTCAACAGATCAACCGGAGAGGTTGATCTGTTTTTTTCTTAACAGTGAAGTGTAAACGTTTTTTTCAGAACATTAGAAGGTTATTAAACCTCACAGCTCCACAAACCTGGGAGGTTTTTTAGGTTCAAAGAGTTTAATTTTCTTCCGCCTAAAGCTTTGAGCAAGGAAATTGAGAAATGCGGTTATTTGTTTGTTTACTCAAAAGTAGAGCCGTCGTAATTCGCCGTTGCTAAAATGTAAAAAAAACCTCCCGGCTTTACACAGGAGGTTTCACAATCAGGTCATTATTTTTCTTATCTCACTTCAGTAGGCAAAGGAATATCCCTTTTTAGCATTTCATCACGGTTGGCCATTTCCCATGCAGTCATAAAAATAAACCGCACTCTTTTTTCCATTACATCAAAATTAATTTTGTCAACGGTGTCGGTTGGTTTGTGGTAATCTCTATGAATTCCATCAAAAAAGAAAATGATGGGAACGCCTTTCCTGGCAAAATTGTAATGATCACTACGGAAATATATCCTTTCAGGATCCTTTGGATCATTGAACTTATAATCCAGTTCCATTTTCGTGTATTTATTATTGGCTTCCTTATGGATCGGATCAAGGTCGGAGCTCAACTTGTCATTTCCGATCACATACACATAGTTGGTACTATCGCCATAATTCCTGTTTGGATCAAGACGGCCAACCATGTCGGTATTCAGGTCAACGGTGGTTTTGTCCAGTGGGAATACAGGATGCTCAGAATAATATTCAGAACCCCATAAGCCTTTTTCTTCGCCACTAACGGTCATAAACACAACGGTTCTTCTTGGCCCGTGTCCTTCCTCTTTGGCTTTTGCAAAAGCTTGTGCCATTTCAATTACGCTTACCGTTCCGCTGCCGTCATCATCGGCGCCATAATAAATCACATCGCCGCGTTTTCCCAAATGATCATAATGACCAGTGAGGAATACGTACTCATCTTTTTTATCGGTGCCTTCAATATATCCGATCACGTTGCTGGCATCAACCTCGGTGGTTGTTTTTTTGAAAGCCAGGTTGGTTTTGATCTTTTTATCAATTTTCAGATCATTGAGCGGACTTTTTGTTTTGGCAGCCGACAGAATATTCTCTGCTTCCTTTTCACTGAAAATAGTTTTTAATAAAGAGGGAGTAAGCGTAACAATGGTTAAGCGCTCGTCACCGGTTCTGGGAAAATAAAGATTTGTTTTCCGTGAACTTTCAGCAACAGCCGCGGGAATTGTATCCCAGGCCGTATTGATATAAAAAACGGCTACTGCGCCCATTTTCTTCGCCGCCACTGATTTACGCGTAGCACTGAATCCCCAAGTGGAACGCCTTTCTGTTCCGCTTACAAGATATTTTCCATTCACTTCCGGCTCTCCATTCAGGATCACGACCACTT